>JAVHLO010000499.1:0-2145 GCA_031082105.1 Planctomycetota bacterium | reverse complement strand
CTCGACAGCATGGAAATGCGCGAGGCGCTGCTCAGTTTCAGCAAGGCCACGGTTCTGTTGGAATTGGCCCGGAAGCGGCTCGAGAGGGAGACCGGGCTGGTCGAGCGGAAGATATCGACGCAGCAAGACCTGCTTGACGCGGAAGAACGTCACGAAGGGGCGAAGATCGAACACGAGGTCGCGCTGAAGCGCCTGGCCCTGCTCGGCGTGGAAGAGCCCCGATCTCTCGAGGCGGTCTCCGAGCTGAACAGCAAGAGGCCGCTTCTCAGCGTGAGGTCTCCGCTTGACGGGGTAGTGATGGAAGCCCATGTGATACCCGGTGAACTCATCACTCCCGACAAGGAGCTGGTAACCGTGGCAGACCTGTCCGATGTCTGGTTGTGGATTGATATCTACGAGCATGACATTTCGGCGGTGCTGGACGGGAAAAGGCGCGGTTCGTTGGGCGCGTGCGTGCGAACCGGCGCGTTTCCCGGCAGGGATTTTTCCGGCACGGTAGACTACATTGCCGACTCGGTCTCGGAAGAGACGAGGACGGTGAAGGCGCGCGTGACGCTGGCGAATGCCGAAGGCCTGTTGCGCCCCGGGATGTTCGTGTCGTGCGACGTCCTTCTGCCCGGCGCGGAGCCGAGGCTGCTCATCCCGCGCGATGCGTTGCTGCGCGACGAAGGCGTGACCTTCGTCTTCAAGGAGCTCAACCCGGGCATGTTCGTGAGGCAGGGTATCCTCGCGGGAAAGTCGCACGAAACCGAGGTTGAAGTCCTCGGCGGGCTCTCCGAAGGTGAACGCGTGGTGGCGAGGGGCGCGTTCATTCTCAAGTCCGAGGTGCTCCGGGAGAAACTCGGCGCCGGTTGAGCGGACTAGCCGCTGCCGGACGGCGGTTCGCCGTCATGTTCCTTGTGTGTTCGACCGACAGCGATTGCCCTTGTCGGTTTCAGTGATGCCCAGGAGGAATCGCATGCTGAATTCGCTTGTCGACCTGGTTCTTCAGAAACGGGCGCTCTTCCTGTTTCTGACCGTCGCGATTGTCGCGGGAGGTATCTACTCATGGCAGTCGCTGCAGATCGATGCATTTCCCGACGCCACCAATATTCAGGTGATGATACTCACGGAGGCGCCGGGCCTCGCCGCAGTCGACGTGGAGCAACAGATCACCTACCCGATCGAGGCGCACATGGGCGGACTTCCCGATGTCCGGCAGGTGCGGTCGCTGTCGAAGCCGGGATTGTCCCAGGTTGTCGTCGTCTTCGAGGACTCCGTTGACATATATTTCGCCAGACAGATCGTACTCGAGCGGCTGCAGGCCGCGGAGGAGACGCTGCCGGACGGTATGGAGCCGGAGCTCGGCCCGGTCAGCACGGGGCTCGGCGAGATCTACCAGTACACGCTCGAAAGCTCTCGCCACGACGCGATGGAACTACGCACGATCCAGGACTGGCTTGTCGCTCCGCGTCTGCGCACGATCTCCGGAGTGACCGAGGTCAATTGTTTCGGCGGGTTCGTCAAGCAGTTGCACGTTGTAGTGGAACCTGACAAGCTGTTGAAATACGGACTGGCGCTTCGTGATGTTTTTGAAGCCGTGGAGAAGAACAACGCAAACGCGGGTGGTGGGTTCATCCTGCACGGCTGGGAACAGAGCTACGTGCGGACGGTCGGCCTGTTCGCGGGCGCGGACGACATCTCCAGGGTCGTTCTCAAAACCAAAGACGGGACGCCTGTTTTTCTGGGCGACGTTGCGGAAATCCGTCCCGGCCCCGAGACGAGGCAGGGGGCCGTGACCCGCGACGGAAAAGGCGAGGCGGTCTGCGGGATGGTCGTGATGCTCAAGGGAGCGAATGCGAAGGAGGTTGTGGACCGGGTCAGGACTGCAATGGCCGAGATCGAGCAGCCTCTCAGGGAAGAGGGGGTCACTGTCAACACCTTCTACGACCGCACCGCGCTCATCGTGACGTGCATGAAGACCATGACGGACGCGCTGTGGCAGGGGGGATTGCTGGTGGTGGCCGTTCTATTTCTATTCTTGATGAGCGTCCGGGCAGGGCTCATCGTGGCGATCTCGATTCCGCTGAGTGCCTTGATCACTTTCATAATGATGCGGTTCTACGGCCTGACGGCGAACCTGATGTCTCTTGGGGGACTCGCCGT
>JAVHLO010000498.1 GCA_031082105.1 Planctomycetota bacterium | reverse complement strand
GTTCTTCTCAACATTGCGGGGCACGCCGATGACTCGCTCATTGTTGATAGCCGGGGGCGGGACGGGCGGGCACCTGTTCCCGGGGATAGCGGTGGCGCAGGAGATACACCGGCGATTGCCGGCGCTGGAAGTACAGTTTGCCTGTACGAATCGTGAACTGGACGGCGCCGAGCTTGCGAAATACGGCTTTGCCGCGCGTCCCCTCTCCACGCCACGGTGGGGCGGTTCGCTGCCCGGCCTGCCTGTTTTCGCGCTGTCGCTGCTGGACGCGCTTGTCGAAGCGGCTGAGCTCGTGCGCCGGGTCCGGCCCTGCGCAGTCGTCGGGCTCGGCGGCTACGGCTGCGCGCCGCCGGTCTTCGCCGCGTGGCGGCTCGGCATCCCCACGCTCATGCTGGAGCAGAACGTCATACCCGGTCGGGCCACGCGGACGCTCGGGCCGTTCGTGGATTCCGTCTGCTGCCAATGGGCCGAGACGATCTCCGCGCTCGATTCCCCCTTGCGTCGGAGCCTGTGCGCGCGGGTCCGGCGCGGACGTGCGCGGGCCGGTCGAGACAGGACGGCGGGCTGGCTCCTCCATACCGGTAACCCGCTCCGTATCGAGATGCAGCGAATGCCCGTCCGCGCCGCGCGGCTGCGGTTCGGACTTGAGAATGCATCACGCGTCCTGCTCGTACTCGGCGGCAGCCAGGGCTCGGTTGCCCTGGACGAGATCGCGGTCCGCACAGTGCCAATGCTCCGTGAAGCGGTTCCCGGACTTGGCGTGATACATATCGCCAGCGCCCGGGACAGGGAAAAGGTGGAAAAGGCGTACGCGGCCGCGGGCGTGTCCGCGAGCGTACACGGGTTCTTCCGCGATATGCCGGCGGCGTACTCGGCCTCGGACGCCGCGCTGTGCCGCGCAGGCGGAACGACAATAGCGGAACTCACGAAGTTCGGAATTCCAATGGCGTTGATCCCGTATCCGCACGCCATGGACGATCACCAGACTGCAAACGCGCGCGCGGTCGAAGGGGCCGGGGCCGGGTACGTGTTTCCGGAATCGCGCCTGGAGCCGGCGACCCTGTTCAAATCGCTGATGCAACTGCTCGGCGACACGCACGTGCTGGCGCTGATGAGCGCAAGATCGCGCAGCATGGCGTTTCCCGATGCCGCGGCGCAGGTGGCGGACAGACTGGTCGAATTGAGAGACTCTGATCGATGAGGTTCAAGAGGATCCACCTGGTAGGCATCGGCGGTTCCGGGATGAGCGCACTGGCCGAGCACCTGATCGAGGCCGGTGTCGCCGTTTCAGGCTCTGACCGGGCGTCTTCCGCGACCACGGACTCGCTGCGCCGTCTCGGGGCGCGGGTATTCGATACGCACGACGAGAAGAACCTTCCGCCGGACGCGGACGTGGTCGTTCGGAGCGCGGCCGTGCCCGACGACAACCCGGAGGTGGCGGCCGCGCGACGGCTCGGGCTCAAGGTGGTCAAGTACGCCGAGATGCTGGGCGAACTGACGGCCGCAAACAAGTCCGTGTGCGTGAGCGGCTGCCACGGAAAAACGACGACCTCGTCGATGTTGGCGCATGTTTTCATGCGCTGCGGGCTCGACCCGGGCTTCATGATCGGCGGCGTGGTCGCCGGCGTCAACCGCAGCTCGCGGGTCGGCCGCGGCGAGTATTTCGTGGCTGAGGCGTGCGAGTACGACAGATCGTTCCACCGGCTCCGGCCACACGTGGCGGTCATCACCAACATTGACGCGGACCACCTCGATTATTACAGGGATATCGACGAGATCGAGGAATCGTTTCGCGTCTTCGTCTCGCTGGTCCCGGCGGAATCCGGCCTAGTGGTCGTCAACGGCGAGGACCCGCGCGCGCTGCGTGCCGCGGCAAGTTCCGGCCGGAAGTACGTCAAGTTCGCCCTCTCCGATCCGGCCGATGGGACGGCCGATTGGACGGCCGTCGAGCCGGGCTCGGACGCCGCGGGGATCTCGTTCCGGGCGCTGAACCGCGGCACGGACCTCGGCCTGTTCAGATCGGCGATCTACGGGCTTCACAACGTCAAGAACGCGCTCGCAACGCTCGCGGTATGCGATTTCTACGGCCTGCCGCTCGAGTCCGTGCGCGCGGCAATCCTGGACTTCCCCGGTGTTGGCCGGCGGCTCGAAGCGGTCGGTGAAGCGAACGGGATGCCCGTCTTCGACGACTACGGCCATCACCCGACGGAGATCGGCTCCGTCATTTCCGCGGCGCGCTCGCGCTGGCCCGGCAGAAAGGTGTGGTTCGTCTTTCAGCCGCACCAGCATGCCCGGACGAAGCTCATGATGGACGCCTTCGCCGAGGTGCTCCATCGCGCGGACATGACCATCCTGGTCGACATCTACGCAGCGCGCGATACCGAGGCCGACAAGAAGACGGTGCACTCGAAGCAGCTTGCGCACCGGCTCGCCGAACGCGGCGCGGGCGTGGTCTACTGCGCGTCGTTCGCGGAGGCGGCGGAATATGCGCGCCGCAATGCCGGGCCGGACAAGGTGCTCATCACGCTCGGCGCGGGCAATGTGTGGAAGGTGGGCAGGATGGTGGCGGGAATGAGCACCTGAGTGACCTTCGGCGATTTCAAAACATGAGGCGTCCCTGTCATTCCCGCGAGAGTATGCCCTCGACCGCGACCGGCGGCGGGAATCCGGAAGTGTCACAGGCTAGGACATCGGGTGACTGTACGGTTGCCGTCTTCATGCCCAAGCGTCAGCTTGGGTACGTGACAGCCGGCCTACAAGGCTGAGGTTTGAACCGCTAAGCCCAAGCGTCAGCTTGGG
>JAVHLO010000497.1 GCA_031082105.1 Planctomycetota bacterium | reverse complement strand
TATTCATGAAGAAGCCGCAAATGTCATTCCCGCGAAAGCGGGAATCCAGCAAACGGCGCAACCGCAAGAGGACAAGACTGGATTCCCGCTTTCGCGGGAATGACAGGCTGTCGTTGCTCTTCCCTGATTCGTGAATAGTCCCGGCTAATTTCCCGCGCACAGAGGATAGTATTCATTGTCGACGACGATCTTCTGGCCCTTATCCGACAGAACCCAGTCGATCACGCGCTGGACCTCCGGGGACGGCGACTCGAGGACGTAGAAGAACAATGACCGCGCGAGCGGATACGTTCCCTTCTCGACGGTTTCGGATGAAGGCTCAATCCCGGGCGTCTCATTGTTCTTCTTCAGCGCAATGTTCCTGACGCCGCTCGAATACCCGATCCCGCCGTAGCCGATGGCGTAGGGATCGTTCGCCACCGCATGAACGACCCCGGACGTGCCTTGGATGGCAAGCACGTCGGGCGTGAAGTCCTGCTTCTTGAGCGCCTTCTCCTTGAAGTACGCGTAGGTGCCGGAGGTGTTCTCGCGCCCGCAGAGGATGATCCTCTTGTCCGTCCAGCCAAGCTCCCGCCAGTTCGTGATCTTTCCGGTGTAAATGCCGGCAAGCTGATCGAGAGAGACTTCCCTGACGGGATTATCCGTGTGCACGAACACGGCCACGGCATCGCGGGCCACGGCGATTTCCAGCACGTCCTTGCCGCGATGTTTCCTGATCAGCTCTCGCTCCTTCTCCGACATGTGGCGCGAGGCGAGACAAACGTCGGTCGCGCCGTTGATGAGAGCGGCGATGCCGACGCCCGAGCCGCCGCCCGTGACGGCGATTGTGGTCTCCCGATGCTCCTTCATGTACTCCTCGGCCCAGCACGCAGCCATGTTGACCATCGTGTCGGATCCCTTGACCGTGATGTTCCTGCCCGACGTGTCCGCGCAACTGTACAGCGCCCCGAGGAACACGCACACGGACAGAAAGCACGTGAACAGGAATACAAGTATCTTTGCGGCCATAAAGGACCTTCCTGGGCGTTCGATGTCTTGTGATACCTGTCAGGAAACCCGGCCCGCGCAATTCCGCTTTCATGCGCGCGGCACGGTCTTGACGCTTATGCTCTCTCTCTCTCTTGCTCTTGCTCGTGCTCCTGCTCTTGCTTCTTTTCCTGCTCCTCCGCCCGAGCACGAAAGGAATGAGATCTTCGAGGCGACTCCTACTTTACTACGAACACGAAATATGCCGCGAACAGCGCCGCAAGAACGTACATGAGCCAATGCGTGCCTCTTATCCGGCCGCTGAAGAGCTTGCAGAGCGCATAGGCGATAAACCCGATCGCGAGCCCGTGTGAGATGCTGAAGGTCAGCGGCATCACGATCATCGTCAGGAAGGCCGGGAACCCCTCGGTGAAGTCGTTCCAGTTCACCTTCGAGGCGGCGGACATCATCAGCGCGCCGACGACGATGAGGGCCGGCGCCGTGATGAATGAATATCCCATGACCTTGTCGGCGAGCGGTGACAGGAACGCGAACCCGATGAAGAGCAGCGCCGTTGGGATGTTTGCGAGCCCCGTGCGGGCGCCGGAGGCGATGCCGGATGCGCTCTCGATGTAGCTCGTCACCGTCGACGTGCCTAGCAGGCCGCCAAGGACGGTCCCGAACGCGTCCACCTGCATCGCCTGCTTCGCGCGCGGCAACTGGCCGTTCACCATCATCCCGCCCGCCTCGCCCACACCCATCAGAGTGCCGAGCGTGTCGAACATGTCAAAATAAAGCAGCACCAGGATCATGTGCCAGTATATCCTGATGTTCGTGAATACCTCTTTGTAGCAACTGAATCCGACCTTCAGCCCGGGCAGTTTCTCGAACGGAGGAACGGCAATGACGTCTTTTGCCGTGTTGATCGTCACGGGGAGTATGTTGAAGAAGTAGGCGACCACGCCGGTGCCGATGATGCCGAGCAGGATCGCGCCCGGGATCCGCAAGGCCATCAGGAGGATCATGAAACCGAGCCCCGAAAGGGCGACGAGCGTTACGTCCGACTTGACGGAGCCGAGCGTGACCATGGTTGCGCTGTTATGCACGACGATCCCGGCCTTCTGGAGCCCGATGAACGCGATGAACAGCCCGATCCCCACCGCCGCTCCATACTTGACCGCGTCCGGCACCGCCTTGGCTATCATGATCCTCAGGCCGGTGAAGCTGATGGCGAGGAAGACGAGACCGCTGACGACCACCATGACAAGCGCGACCTGCCAGCTCACCCCTGCGCCCAGGCAGATGTTGAACGCGAAGTACGCGTTCAGCCCCATGCCCGGCGCGAGCGCGATGGGGTAGTTCGCCCAGAAGGCCATCAGCAGCGTGGTCAGTCCCGTCGCGAGACAGGTCGCGAGCATCACGCCTTTGGTGTCCATCCCGGTATTGCCCAGAATGGTCGGGTTCACAAGGATTATGTACGACATCGTCATGAACGTCACGACCCCGCCGAGCATCTCGCGGAAGAAGGTCGTGTTGTTCGCGCGCAGCTTGAACACCCGTTCGAGCAGGCTCGCATCGGGCGGCGTCTGGGGGATCATGGAAGGTTGTGGGACTTCAGGCATCGGTGCCTCCTCTCATGAAGAAACGCGGACATGCCCCGACGAGAGTCGGGGTCGATTGATTGTCAGCCTAGCTCGGTACCCAGTCCAGTGCACTCATGCCAAGGCGACAGCCGGGGTACGTGATTGCGCTCCTAGGTCGGCCGTCGTTGTTTTTCCCTGATTCGTGAACAATCCCGGGCAGCGAAGTAAACCTTTCCGCCTCAGCGGATCCGCCCGAGGCGGAC
>JAVHLO010000496.1 GCA_031082105.1 Planctomycetota bacterium | reverse complement strand
AACACGAGGTGTCTCTGTCATTGCCGCGAAGCCGCGCGGCGCAATTCAACAGCTACGTTGCGCAACCAGGATGGCCGGCATAAATCAACTTTCACTTGACGTTTCGGCGGTGTAGTTCGGCTGGGATACTGAGTCCACAGGATCCGGAACACAATTCAAGATCTTGACAAGCCGGAAACCGCCAAGGCGCAAAGGAAACCAAGACAGCACCAGGATTCTCACGACTTGTCGGCGCATTTGGCCTTCGATTCGTCGGAGAATGCCGACAGAGACTGTCCCGCCAATGGCGGGCTGGTGGTTCGTGACAATCCAATTCCAGGGCAACGGCCGCCAACCGCTCCCTTACGGTCGCGGCACTGATTCCGCAACTTCAAATGTGGCGGACCACTAGTCCTTCAACGCCTTTCCCGTCAGCCGCTTGTAGGCTTCAAGATAGCGCTCCGAGGTCTTCGCGACGATCTCGGCCGGCAGGTCCGGCGGCGGAGGCTGCTTGTTCCATTTGATCGAGATCAGGTAGTCGCGGACGAACTGCTTGTCGAACGACGGCTGGGCCTTGCCTGGCGCGTAGCCGTCCACGGGCCAGAATCGCGACGAATCGGGTGTGAGCACTTCATCCGCCAGGACAAGCTCTCCCTTGGGGGTCTGCCCCCACTCGAACTTCGTGTCGCAGAGGATGATGCCTCGGGAGCGCGCGTAATCTGCTGCCTTGAGGTACACCTTCAGGCTCAGGTCGCGCAGCCTCGTGGCCATCTCCGCGCCGAGATTCTCTTTGACCGTCTCGAAGGTCACGTTCTCGTCGTGGCCGACGGTCGCCTTCGTAGACGGCGTGAACACCGGTTCCGGCAACTTGTCGCTCTCGCGCAGTCCCGCGGGGAGGCGAATCCCCGAGATCGAACCGGTCCGCGTGTAGTCAGACCAGCCGGACCCGGCGAGGTAGCCGCGCACGACGCACTCGAACGGCACGATCGCAAGCTTGCGGACGAGCATCGATCTGCCGCGGAGGACGGACGCGTATTTCTGCACATCACCGGGCATCTTGGCGACGTCCGCGGTGACGAAGTGCGTGCCGACGACATCGCGCAGCAATCCGAACCAGAAGACGGAGAGCCCGGTCAGGACGGCGCCCTTGTCAGGGATCCCTTGGGGAAGCACGACGTCGAACGCGGACAGCCTGTCCGTCGCGACCATGAGCATGTGGTCGCCGAGGTCGTAGTTCTCGCGGACCTTCCCGCGGCCCAGCAGCTTGAGTGACGGCAGTTCCGGCTTCAGGAGGACGTTCTTCTGGTCCATACGATGCTCCCAACTTCACAAACAATTGCGCCACGGTGCGGTTGCCAGCGGCACGACGGCATTGGCCCGGACTCTTTCTCGATGCGGTCGTGCAACTGTGGGATTATACTTTCTGTCGGCCGGCAAGTCAATATGTAGCGCATCGGTGGTACTTCGCCGCCTTCGACGCCGCCCATGGCGGCGGTTCGCCGAGACTCGTCTGCCACGGGCAGGAGAACCCCCGCCACGGGCGGGGTAGAAGCGGAGGGGAGACTCGCCCTCCCGCCGACATTCGTGCCCCTGCTCGTGCTCATGCTGTTGCTCGTGCTCGGGTTCGCTTCTGCTCCCTCCCGATCAGTTCGCCGGGCACAGGCGAGACGCCTGTGCTGCATTGCCGGCTCCGCTCGCGCTTCACCGACTCACTCCCGCGTGTCTTCTTGTTGACTTCATCTGCAAATATGGGTATAATCCACCGGTTCGATTGGGGGTCTGTTTGCTGGAGGAAGACATGACTAGCAGGATATCGACCGTGGTCGTTGTGATGCTGTTCCTGGTGATGACGGGAAGCCTCCTCGTCGCTCAGACAACGAGGCAGTGCCCGACCTGCGAGAAGACATTTGAAGGAGAGGACAAGGTTTTCTGTCCCTTTGACGGAACGCGCCTGGTCAACGTCGACCAGATATCACCCGACGTCGCGGGGACACTGCGCCAGTGGGTGATGGAGGCGCCAAGCTCGAGCACGCAATACGGCACGCGCCAATGGTCCAGAGACCAGGTCGTCGGCCAGCCCGATTCGACCCGTCCGGGCTCCGACGGCAAGGGCTGGGCTGCGCAGCGGCCTGATGACGGCGTCGAGTGGATCGTCGTGCGGTACAACACGCCCGTCTTCCCGGTCCTCGTGCGCGTCAAGGAAACGCTCGAGCCCGGGTTAGTCACGCGGGTCGACGGCATCGATGGGGTCGGCAACAATTATCTGCTGTGGCAGGGGACAGACCCCACGAAGGCCGGCACCGAGTACTTCGAGATCAAGACCGCGCGCACGCAGCGCGCCATCGACAAGCTGAAGGTCACCATCGATACCGCGCGCGCCAAAGGTTGGAGCGAGATCGACGCGATCGAGTTGGTCGGCTATGCATCCGGGTACCCGACCCAACCTGACCCGGGCGGGAACGTGATCAACCCGCGTCCGGGCCCGGGCGGGTCGATCGCCAACGGCACGATTGGCTTCGCGCGCGGGACGACCATCACTTCGCAGATCACCCAGGGCGGCAAGACGATGCCGTTCATTGTCACCCTGAACTTCGTCGGCGCAAAGAACGTCGGGTTCGCCTGGGCCGCGGGCGAGCCGCCCTTCGCGGTCGGATTCCGCGAGATCACACAGGACAACCTGGGCAATTCATCCAAGTACAACGACAACTACCAGAATGAGGCCGTGGACCACCTCGAATCAGAGACCTCGGTGTGGCTCTCGCGGCTCGCTTACTCGGACCTCCGCGGGCGCAGGACTGTCAGCCTCCACATCGCCGGACTGTCCGTCCTCGAGGCGCAGTTGACGCAGATGGTC
>JAVHLO010000495.1 GCA_031082105.1 Planctomycetota bacterium | reverse complement strand
CGAGGAAGCGCGCGAAGCGCTCCTGAGAGAGCTTGCCGGAAGGGAAGAGGAAAAGGACAAGGATGAAAGACTTGACGACGGCCCGCGCAGACCCTCGGATGCGGACCGGGAAAAACTCCAGGAGATGATGCGACGCGGCAACGAACTGGCCCGCGAGCTCGGCGGCGCAGGAGGACGGTTCACGTGCGCGCCGGAAGAACCGACGGAAGACAAGCTCGCTGAGCTGGCCGAGAGGACTCGGGTGTTGTGCGGGCTGCTCGGCCGGGGGGAGTTATCCGCCGACCTCGCCCCGCTCAAGGCGCAGTTGGAGCAGGTTGCAGAGAAGCTGCGAGCGACGCTCCTCAAGACCACAGTCCTTGACGCTGCGCAGCCGCTGGATATCCGGCTGGTCGCGTTCGTGGGCATCACGGACCGGGCGTACTACGATGCGCTGACACTGGAACAGGTCGGCGAGCTGCTCCATGACAAGTCCCTCCACCTGAAGCAGCAGGCGGCGTACTTCTGTGGAAAGGCGGGACTGAAGCAGGCCGTTCCGCATCTGCTCGCGGCCATCAAGGAGACGCCGACGGACCTCGAACAGCCGCAGTGGTACTACGGCTTCGAGGGCCGGCTTTGCGGGAGCGGTTTCTTCGTGAAGCTTGACATCTTCGAAGCGCTTGGCGAGCTGAAGGCCCACGATGCCGTCCCGGCGCTCATCGACTGTTTCAAGGAGCCACCCATCGAAGGCAAGAACATGCGGTCCTGGATTGCCGATGCGCTTGTCCGGCTCGTCTCCAAGGAGACGGCGTCACAGTACGAGGAGCTGCTGAAAGACCCGGCCATGGATGAAGAGTCCCGAAAGAAGCTGTCGGCGGCGCTCGAGAAGGTGAAGTAGAGGTCGGAAGCTGGACATCAGGACGCGCGTCCTGCAGGAGACTCGCGAATGATGCGGGCCGGCAGGACCCAAGCAGGGGAGGTCGCCCTCGCCGGGCCGAAGGCCCGGAAGTCAATAGCCGCGCCCGTCAGGGCGTGGTAAAAGGCAACAACAGTGTTCGAGCGCCGAAGGCGCGGCAGACGCTACACCGGCGTCACATATTCTTCGAAGTGCTGCCTGACCGGTCCCTGTTCCTCCGGGTCGCCCTGAAGCCGGATCTGCCATTCGCCGGCGCCGTCGAGCGAGACAAAGAGCGATAGGCCGTCGTCATAGTGAGCGAACGAGTACCCCAGGAATGTCCATTCCTCCCCGACCGCGTGTTCGTCGCCGTCAAAGTCCTTGAACGGCTTGATCACGCGGTACCGCAGACCCGCCGAGAAGAGGTCGTAGCTCCGGCCGCAGTTCGGCGCCGTGCTTGAAGTCCAATGCCCGGCCGGTTCGGGTCCGTACATGCAGGCTGGTCTCCGTTGAGCGTTTCTGCGACGCCCTGGTTTGCAGTAGCGACTTCAGTCGTTGGCGGCCAGAGCGACTGAAGTCGCCACTACGAACGGTCGGTCCGCGGACTCCGCGTGTTCTACCTCAGCCAGAAGAAGATGCCGTCGCTGGTCAGGTCTTCGCGGAAATCGCCGCTTTCGAGCGGCTTGTTGAAGACAATGGACGCCTGCACCCTGAACCACCAGCGCTTGTTCTTCTCGAACTTGGCGGGGGGCAGCTTGAAGGTTGCGCGCACGTACGGCGTGTCGCCGATCGCCTTCGGCGTGCCGATCAGCTTGCTTTCGAGGTTGGTCTTGAATCCGTCGGAATCGCAGATGAGGTCCAGGTAGATGCGGCCGTTGGTGTACCCGTCATAGGCCTTGGCTGCCTGCGGCAGGCGGCAGAGGACGTGGACCTCCGTTGACCCCTTGAAGAGCGCCTTGCAGATCGGCTGGATCGGCCCCTCGATCTTCTCGGGGAACGGCTTGTCCGAGAAGACACACCCGCACCCGCTTCCGGTTTCATAGTCGGCGTACACGGTCTTCGCCGTGAAGGTCTTGAACATCCACTCTTCGTAGCATTTGGCCACGTCCTCGACGGCCTTGTTGAGCTCGGGAAGCTCCTCGACCGAGTTGCCGGCGATGACCTGCCGGAGCACCCACTGCGCGTTCATGCCGTCTCCGAGCTTGACGGCCTGTTGGGAGAGCTTGATCGCGAAGGCGAGCTTGTTCTTCGCCTCTTCCGCGTACAGCGCGTCCGCGACTCCTTTGCGGATCTTTGCGCGCTCTGCGAAATTGGCCTCGGCCTTCGGCCCGTCGTCACCGAGCGCCTGCGTATCCACCACGTGGTCCCACGTCGTGCTGTCGAGATTGCTGCCGGTCGCCTCCTTCCAGCTCTCCCATGCGCCCTCGATGGAAGCTGAGTCGGCGTACGTGTTGTCCAGCAATGCCTTCGCGGCCTCTCGGCGGTTCTTGATCTCCGTGTAGAGCTGTCCCATGTATTCCGCTTCGCTCTGGTTGTATTGCTTCACCGCATCGCTGTCGCCTGCGAGCAGAGGCTCGTTCCAGTCGAATGGATCGCCTTCCGCATACAGGGCAAGGGCAACGAGACCCAACAGCGCCGCTCCGATCAGTGCCACCATTCCTCGCGTCAGCGTAGACATGGTCGCTCCTTTCAACAAGAAAACGCCCCCATTTCCGCTCAAGCACCGGCAAACGGTGCTGCAACAGGCATGCAATCATACGGTCGGGACGCCCGGTATGTCAATAGTCGCGTGACAGAGGGCGTCTATTCGTCCTCCTTCTTCGGCGGGTTTGGCAGTTGATGGTCCTTCGGGTCGGCGAAGCCTTCGAAGGCGTTCTCGAACTGCTTGTCCGTGTAGTTCTGGTTCAGTCTGTACGAGGCCACCTTCCGCAACTCGGGCGGACAGGGCGTCCGCGCGCGGACGATGGCC
>JAVHLO010000494.1 GCA_031082105.1 Planctomycetota bacterium | reverse complement strand
GCTCAACCCCAACGACTACTCGAGCTTCCTTTTCATCAAGCGGTGCCGCGAATTCGCGGCGGCGCCGCCGGCGGATGACTGGGACATGGTTTATGAGATGAAGAAGAAGTAGGTAGCGGCGAGGGACGATGAGCGGGTGAGCGGGTGAAGGGGTGAGCGGGGTGACGGTCCTGGAGCCCTTGGCGGAAAGGCCGGGGCATGCAAGTCGTGCGATTTTTGGGAGAAGTGAGCCAATGGCAACGAAGCGCGCAAACAAGCCTGCTACAAAACAGTCGAAGACAACAGAGGTGCCGGCGCCGAAGAGCGACGGGCGCCAGCACGGCACCAAGCACCTCGGCATCGGCGAGGGCAGTGTGGCCGTCTCCGTCGAAACGCTCAAGAAGGCTATCGTCGCGAACCTCCACTACACGCAGGCGCGCTTCCCGGAGGTCGCCACCCGCAACGACTACTATCTGGCAGTAGCCCATACTGTCAGGGACTGGCTTCTCCACCGCTGGATCACCACCGTCAAGACCTATCACAAGATGAAGAGCAGGACCGTGTGCTACCTGTCGGCGGAGTTCCTGCTCGGCCCGCATCTCGGCAATAACCTCATCAACCTCGGCATGTACGATCAGGTGCGCCAGGCGGTGCAGGAACTGGGCCATGACTTCGACGCGGTTCTCGCGCAGGAGGAAGAACCGGGCCTCGGAAACGGGGGACTCGGCCGCCTTGCGGCGTGTTTCATGGATTCGCTCGCGACGCTCGAAATCCCGTCGATAGGATACGGCATCCGGTACGAGTTCGGCATCTTCGACCAGTTCATCAAGGACGGCTGGCAGGTTGAGGCCACCGATAAGTGGCTCGCGCTCGGCAACCCCTGGGAGATCCCGCGCCCGGAGATCGGGTTCAACGTGAAATTCGGCGGGTACACGGAGCCGTTCCACGACGACGCCGGCAACTACCGCGTGCGCTGGATACCGCACACGACCGTCAAGGGTACCGCCTTTGACACGCCCATCCTCGGCTATCGCGTCGGCTCGGCGAACCTTCTCCGTCTCTGGAAGGCCGAGGCCTGCGAGTCGTTCGATTTCCAGGCATTCAACGTCGGAGACTACTACGGCGCCGTCGAAGAAAAGATGTTCTCCGAGAACATCACGAAGATCCTCTACCCCAACGACGAACCGCTACAGGGCAAGACACTTCGCCTTCAGCAGCAGTACTTCTTCGTCTCCTGCGCGCTGCAGGATATGATGCGGATCCACCTGCAGACCGGCAAGGACGTGCGCAACTTCCACGAGAAGTACGCCGTTCAGTTGAACGACACGCATCCGGCCATTGCGGTCGCGGAGCTCATGCGGCTGCTGGTGGACGAGCATGGGATCGGCTGGGAAGACGCCTGGGACATCACGCAGAAGACATTCGGATACACAAACCACACGCTCCTCCCTGAGGCGCTCGAGAAGTGGCCTGTGAAGCTGTTCGGCGAACTGCTTCCGCGACATCTCGAGATCATCTACGAGGTGAACCGCAGATTCCTCGACCACGTGCGTCAGCTTTACCCGGACGACGCAGTGCGCGCTGGGCGGCTCTCGCTGATCGACGAGAGCGGCGAACGCTACGTGCGCATGGCGCATCTCGCCTGCGCGGGCAGCCATTCGATCAACGGCGTGGCCGCGCTCCATACCGAGCTTCTCAAGAAGGACGTGCTCAAGGATTTCTTCGAGCTCTGGCCGGAGAAGTTCAGCAACAAGACGAACGGTGTGACACCGAGACGCTGGATCGCGCTGTCCAACCCGCGGCTGACGAAGCTCATCTGCAGGCATCTCGGCGACGGTTGGATCAAGAAGCTCGAGGACCTGAAGAAGCTGGAAAAGCTCGCGGAGGACAGGCAGTTCCGCGCCGAGTGGCGGGAGACCAAGCGCCTCGTGAAGGCCGATCTGGCCTCCTATGTGAAGAGAGAGACGGGCGTCACGATAGACTCCGGCACACTCTTCGATGTCCAGGTGAAACGCATCCACGAGTACAAGCGGCAGCACCTGAACCTGCTGCACATCGTGACCCTGTACAATCGGCTGAAGAAGAACCCCTGCCTGCGCATGACACCGCGCACGTTCATCTTCGGCGGCAAGGCCGCCCCGGGCTACTTCATGGCGAAGCTCATCATCAAGCTCATCAACTCGGTGGCTGCGGTGGTCAACAACGACCCGGATGTGCTGCGTGTCCTGAAGGTGGTCTTCCTGCCGAACTACAACGTCACGCTGGGTCAGCGCGTGTATCCGGCCGCCGACCTCTCGGAACAGATCTCCACCGCGGGCAAGGAGGCGTCCGGCACGGGCAACATGAAGTTCGCCATGAACGGCGCCATGACTATCGGCACGCTCGACGGGGCCAACATCGAGATCCGCGAACAGGTCGGCTCCGACAACTTCTTCCTGTTCGGGTTGACCGTCGAAGAGGTCGACAAGATCAGAGAGTCCGGCTACAAGCCGCAGGAACACTGCTACAAGAACCCGGAACTAAAGGAGGCCTTGGGCAAGATCGCCGCGGGCCATTTCTCGCACGGGGACGCCGGTCTGTTCCGGCCGCTGGTGGACTCGCTCCTCTACGACGACCGCTACATGTTGCTGGCCGACTACCCCTCCTACATCCAGTGCCAGGACCGCGTGGGCGAGGCGTACCGTGACGAAGAGGCTTGGACGCGTATGTCGATCCTGAACGTCGCACGGATGGGATATTTCTCTTCAGACCGGTCGATCCAGGAGTACTGCAACGAAATCTGGAAGGTCGAGCCGGTGAAGATCGATATCGTGTGAGTCTGAGGACATCGGACACGGAGCGTCGGATGCCTGATTTGGAGCG
>JAVHLO010000493.1 GCA_031082105.1 Planctomycetota bacterium | reverse complement strand
GCCGATGTAGGAGGGAATCGACTTGAAGAACCAGATATGGGCGACGGGCGCGGCGAGGTTTATGTGCCCCATCCGCTTGCGTCGCACCCGCGACTGCGTTATCTCCACGCCGCAGCGGTCGCAGACGATGCCTTTGTACTTGATCCCCTTGTACTTGCCGCAGAAACACTCCCAGTCCCTTTCCGGCCCGAAAATCCGTTCGCAGAACAACCCGTCCTTCTCCGGACGGTACGTGCGATAGTTGATCGTCTCGGGCTTCTTCACCTCACCGTAGGACCAACTTCTTACTTCTTCCGGCGACGCCAGCTTGATGGTGACACCAGAGTAGTCGTTAATCCGGTCATAGAAGAAATCCATCCAGTGCTCCTCCTGCTTCGACATAGAGAGAGACGAACCTGGGAAGCGCCCCGGTTTCCGGGACGCGCGGCTCCACTACGGCACACACGCAGCCGGGACACAAGGACAGGCGCGACCGCCCGCCGTGCTTAGCCCTCTTCCGCACTCGCTGCGGCTTCGCCGAGCCTGTATACAAAACCGTCTATGACGTAAGCCTCTGAGTATGGCATTAATCAGTAAATTTGTCAAGTTTTATGATACCAGAATGCAAAATTATCTTTTGCTGGAAATATGGCCCGGTTTGTGCTACTCTGGCTGGTTGACGGATGGCCGCGATAGTGTTCGCGCCCGGCGGGGCGTCCGCCGCGCCCGCCATGGCGGCCAATCCGGATCTCGTTTCTCTACGGGAACCGATAGGGACTTTGCCGTCCTATGCCCCAGATCGATCATGTACGAACGGACCGGCTCAGCCGCGAGCGCATCCACGGCTATTCGCTTCGCTGCGGAATGCCGCTCTTTGTCTTGAAGAAGGCCGGTTTCTCGAAGACGCTGGCGCTCATCTCGGTCAACTTCGGTTCGATCGACTCCGGCGGCGCCGGCGGGCGGGCTCCCTTGCCGGGTTTGGCCCATTTTCTCGAACATATGCTTTTCAAGAAGCGATCCCACGACATCTCGAACGACTTTGCCATGCACGGGGCTTCGGTGAACGCCGGAACGGATTATGTCGCTACGACCTTCTACTTCACGACATCCGGCCCGCTTGCCGAGAGCCTCCGGCTCCTCACCCGGCTGGTCTTCGAAGGCTCCTTTGAGAAGGAAATCGTCGAGAAGGAACGCCTCATCATCACACAGGAGCTGCTGATGTCCGAGGACGACCCTGCGCGAAAGACGTACGCGAATCTGATGGACTGCGTGTACCATCGGCATCCCGCCCGCCAGGACATTGCGGGCACGGTGGACTCGGTTTCGCGGATCGACCTCCCTATGCTGAGCCGGCACCACGGTGAGTTCTATGTCCCTGCCAACACGGTTGCCGCCGTCTGCGGCAGCGTGGACATCGGCGAGGTACATGACCTCCTTGACCATGCCATGTCTTCCGTCATGCGCGAGAGGTCGGAAGGAACCGCAAACCGTCGGCGCATTTCAGAACCCGGCTCGCTCTTCAAAGAGGAACGGCGGCACCGTATGGAGACAACGAGGCCTCGCGTGCTCCTCGGCTTCAAAGACTCGGTCGGTGGAACAAAAGGGCAAGACCTGGTCAAACGCGATATCGCCACCTCAATCCTGCTCGACTATCTGTTCGGAAAAGGCTCGCGTGATGCGCTGCACCTCTACGACAGCGGGCTGATCGACGATTCCTTCGCATTCGCCAGCATATGCCAGGACACCTTCGGGCTCACTATCGTCGGCGGGGAATGCGACGAACCCGACCGGTTGGTCGAGTCTGTGACCGCGGTCGCTCGCGGAAACCTGAAAGCCGGAATCAAGCGGCGCCGGATCGAGATGCTGAAGCGCAAGTACCTCGGCAGGTTCATCGGTTCATTCGACTCTCCGGAAGGTTGCGCGTTCGCGATTGCCTCGGGCCATTTCAAGGGAGTGGGGCTATTCGACTTTCCCAGGCTCCTCAGCGGGATCACGACCCGCGTCGTTGCGGAACGCCTCGAGGAGCATCTCGTCGATAAGCGCCCTGCCGTGAGCATTGTCCTGCCGAAGTCGGAGGCGCGAGACGTGAAGACATGCGCGGAACCGGTCGCCTGACCGCGATGCCGGGGATATTCTCTGCCCGAGGGGAGGATGCGCAGGCCGCTCGTTTGGCTCGCAGCGGCAAGACGGCAGGCGGGAACCGAAGAACGGAAGCCGAGACGCGGGCGGCGCGTCCGTTTTGTTTTTCGTTTATCGCCAGGTGGCGCTATTTGGTGATCCCGGAGGGGGCTTTGTCGAGGATGTAAAATGTCCGCCGGGCCTCTTCGATCCGTTGCGAGGAGAAGCCGGTAACGACGTAGCCCCGCTTGAAGCACTGCTGGAAGATGTGGCGCGTCTTCTCTCGCCAATCGACTGCGAGCTCTGTGTTTTCGGCCTTCATGGCCTGTATGTTCTCGGGGATCTCCACGAAGAGCCGTTTCTGGTTCCACGGGGCATGGACCTTTTTACATACCCGCATGGAATAGCTCACGGGTTCGGTCGTGTTCACGAGGTTCCCGACGTGCTCGGCGAGAATCCCGGAGACCGGCACGGACGACGATTTACCGGCGAGGTGGCGTTTCACGCGCGAGCTTCTCAGCCACCAGTCCGCCAGAAACCGGTCCGTTTCGATGCCCCGATTCAGCGTGCTCGTCGAATGGCCGTAGAGGTTCGGGAAGTACTCGCGGGCGATGACGCCGAGCTTCTCGATGTTGAAGTGCGCATTGAGCCCCTGGAGAGGGTCGAACGTCCACTGCGCGAGCCGGATCCCCTGTTTGATCGCGAGTTTCCTCTGTTCCAGTTTGAGTCGCATGCCGCACCCCTTGC
>JAVHLO010000492.1:1454-2846 GCA_031082105.1 Planctomycetota bacterium | reverse complement strand
CCGCAAGTCCCCCTTAGCAAAGGGGGATTCAGGGGGTTGTTTGCCCGGCGCGCGTTGCCCGAATTCGCGCGCGGGGTGGTGCGCGTTCGGGTGTCGGGTTCTTCAACGGTCCTTTCGGGACGGCCGGGAGACAACAGGTTTGGGTACATTCAGATACAGGTGTTTTGACTGCGGGAGGGAGTTCGGGCGGGACGAGGTGCGATACCTCTGTCCCGACTGCGGCGACAGGTACAAGGCCGGCGAGCCGTTGAAAGGCGTGCTCGAGGCGATCTTCGACTACGAGGCGATCAAGACACAACTCGATCCGCGACACCTGGACTGGTCGCTTCTTTGCGCAGTCGAGAAGCAGTTCCACCCGCCGTTCCCCGTGGGGAACACGCCGCTGGTGTGGTCGAACCGGCTCGCCGAGCTGCTCGGGCTGAAGGCGGTCGGCGTCAAGTTCGACGGACTCAACCCCAGCGGTTCGCTCAAGGACCGCGCGTCCTTTCTCGTGGTTGCGGAGGCGCTGCGGCTCGGCGAGCGGAAGATAGCTGTCGCATCGACCGGCAACGCGGCCTCTTCGCTCGCGGCCGTCTGCGCTGCCGCAGGGCTGGAGGCGGTCATATTCGTCCCGACAACGGCGCCAAAGGCGAAACTCGCGCAGATGATCCTCTGCGGCGCGCAGGTCATCACCGTGAACGGCACGTACGACGACGCCTTCAAAATGTCACTTCGTTACACGAAAGAGAAAGGCGGCCTCAACAGGAACACCGCCTATCACCCGCTCACGATCGAAGGCAAGAAGAGCGTCGCCTTCGAAATATACGAGCAGAACGGCTTCAAAGCGCCGGGCGCGATATTCGTGCCGGTGGGTGACGGCGTGATCATTTCCAGTGTGTACAAGGGTTTTTATGATCTCCAGCGTTGCGGGCTGATAGAAAAAGTCCCGCGCCTCATCGCTGTGCAGGCCGTGAGTTCCGCCGCGATCCATCGGCTCATCACAAAAGGGAAGTACGCCGATGCGCCCGCGCCGCGCACGATCGCCGATTCGATCTCGGTCTCGACGCCGAGCAATGCGTTCATGGCGGCGCGGAGGGTCAAAGAGAGCGGCGGATTCTCTGTCACGGTGAGCGACGCCGAGATCATGAAGGCGCAGAAGCTCCTTGCGGCGAAGACTGGGATTTTTGCCGAGCCCGCCGCCGCCGCGCCGCTCGCGGGGTTGATGAAGACGGACAGGAAGTTGCTCAAGAAAGCCGGAAATGTGGTTCTTCTGGTCACAGGGCACGGGCTCAAGGACGTCGACGCAGCGTTCAAGGGTACCAAGCTCCCGGATTGGATGGAGCCCGACTGAAGCCACTGGCAGCCTGGCCTTCGCTGAGAGATGCAGGCGTGAAAGGCCGGTACAGTGCCGGC
>JAVHLO010000492.1:0-1444 GCA_031082105.1 Planctomycetota bacterium | reverse complement strand
CTGACTCGATCCGCTCTAAGCCGGGCCTTTTTCTGGACAACACCTCGGTTCTTTGATACCGTTGTCTTGGTGCAGTTCTCTTTTCGTCAAGTCCCCTCGGATGTCTATGGACCGCGCGAATGAAAAAGCCTGGCGGAACGATGCGGTCGCAAAGGTGACCGGCGGGGCGAAGTACACCGACGACCTCAAGTTCCACCGCATGCTGCACGGCGTGCCGGTCTACACCGACTTCGTCCACGCGAAGATCAGGAGCATCGACACCGCGGAGGCGGCGAGCCGCCCGGGCGTGGTCAGGGTGATCACTGCGAAGGACGTCACCGGCGCAAACCGGTTCGGGCAGATCATCAAGGACTACCGCATGTTCGCGGACGATAAGGTCCGCTCCAACGGCGATGTCGTTGCCCTGGTGGTTGCCGAGACGCGCGACGCGGCCGTTTCGGCGGCGAAGCTCGTAAAGACCGATTGCGAACCGCTGCCTGCCGTGCTGGACCCGGAGAGCGCAATGGCGGACGGCGCGACACTCGTTCACGAAGACCACGGCACGAATATCGTCAACCATCACAAGATCAGACGCGGCGACGTCGACCGGGGCTTCGCGGAATCGGATTTCATCGTCGAGCATGAGTTCGCGACGCAGTTCGTCGAACACGCGTACCTCGAACCGGAAGCGGCGGTCTGCGTGCCGCGGCCGGACGGCGTCTTCGAGGTCTACGGGTCCATGCAGCACCCGTTCAGCACGCGCAGGTTCGCGGCTGCGATACTCGGCGTGAAGCTCGCCGACGTCGAGGTAAAGATGGTCCCGATGGGCGGCGGGTTCGGCGGAAAGGACGACACCGCCGCGATCGTCTGTGCGCGCGCCGCGCTCGCCGCAAGGCTCACAGGAAGGCCGGTCAAGATCCGGTACGACCGCGAATGGTCCATGCGCGAGAGCTACAAGCGCCACCCGTACACCGCACGCTACAAGATGGGAATCACGAGGGACGGCATGATCAAGGCCGTGAAGGCGCGGATCGTCGCCGACGCCGGCGCGTACTGCTCCGTCACGCCGTGGGTCACGTGGCGGTCCACCGTCCAGTGCTGTGGCCCCTACAGGGTCGAAAACGTCTGGTGCGACGTGTTCGGGGTCTACACGAACAACGTCTTCACCGGCGCGATGCGCGGGTTCGGGTCGCCCCAGGTGAACTTCTGCGTGGAGCAGTTGGTCGAGATGGCCGCGGAAAAGGCCGGCATGACCCCGGTCGAGTTCCGAAAACGCAACATGCTCAGGCAGGGTGACACCACGATAACCGGACAGAAACTCGATAACCACACCGTCAGCATGCCGCAGGTCCTTGATATCATGCTCAAGGAATCAGGGTACGAGCAGAAGGTCAAACGTGCGTCGTTCGGAAGGCCCCCTTTCCCTCTGGGAGAGGGTTGGCGCGAGGGTCTCCCTCTCCCTCTG
>JAVHLO010000491.1 GCA_031082105.1 Planctomycetota bacterium | reverse complement strand
GACGCGCAGGGCCGTCTCTTTCTTCGAATGCCAGATCTTGACCTGGCCGACACGGCCCGCCGGCGTCACGTTGTCGGTCTCCAGGTTGCGTATTTCGCCGACGGGGTGTTTCTTCTGCGCGAGCTTTTCCGCGAGGGCCTTCCCGGAGAGCTTGAACTTCCACGAAGAATACTGGGTCTTGTCGCACCAGCCGCAGACAATGCCGGCGAGCGGAGGGATCTCGTTGGGGGAGAAGACGTTCTTGACCGACTCCGTGCGTCCGCCGCAAGTGCTGTGAAAGTACGCGGTTATCAGTCTTCCCTTGAAGGTCAGCACCATCCCGCGCGTGGCGGTTACAGCCCGGGGCACGTTGGTGCCGCAGACGGTATGGCCCTTGTACACTTGAGACCGCGTGTCGGGAAACAGGTCGAAGTACATGTGCGCCCGGGTCTGGCGTTCGTCGTCGATGCGCGAAGAGGCGTACGTGCGCGCGGCGACGGCCTGGGCCTGCAGCGCCGCCGCCGGCGCGTCGGGGCCTATCTCCGCGGCCACCACGCTCTCGAGGTAGGTCTCCATGGACACCCGGTTGACGACCATGAGCTTGCCGTCGTTCCCCTTGATCACGTCGAGGGCGCCACAGTACTTCTTTCCGTCTACCTCGAGCAGGTCATTCTTTAGCGGCGTCAAGGTTACGCGCGTCTTCGGCACCGCCGTTGTCCCGAAGCGGATGCCTGCAGGATCCGGAATCACTTCCATCTTGCTTATGGTTTCGCCCCGCGCCAGCAGGTTCTGTTTGCCGAGTTCATGGAGCGTGTACGGACCGCGAAGGTCGAGCTTGAAAGACCCTGTCGACTCGATGAGTACGACGCGCACGATCGGCTCCTGGGCGGTTTCGGGCGTCTTTGGAGTGTCGGCGTCCGCTGCGCGGGGAACGGCACGCGCATGGGAGAGGAGCAAGAGACCGAACCAGAGCAGGGCGGCGTACGTGTGCGGCAACGCCACCCGTCTCAACCGGCGATCTTGCCTGTCTGCAACGTGTCTGACGCGATGGATCATATCATTCGGCGCCTTGAGGCCCTTGGCCATTTCTTCTTGTGGAGGGGATAGAGGCGCACAATCCATTTCCTGTTCCTTTGTGTCTCAGGGTCTTTGTGCTGAAGCGGAGCAACCATCGGCTCCTTTTTGCGACTTCTTGTGGCAATCGGACCTTCAAGAGGCTCCCTGTACAATTTCTTTGGATAGCTTGGCCGGCCCTCCTTTCTCTGTGCATCGGCAGAAGACGCCGCGCTTCTTCGAGAAAAGGCAGCGGTTGCACGAAACGCAGGCGGCTCTACGGCCCTCTCTGAAAAGCAGAGGGATATCCGGCTCTCTGATGAACGGCCGCGACATGGACACAAACTCGAAACCGCGGTCGACGACCTGGGCGGCAATCTGCGGGCTCCGTATCCCGCCGACGAGCGCCATGGGGGCCACGATGCGTTCTCTGAAAGCGATGGCGGTGTCCATGAAGTAGGCTTCCTGTTCCTGGGAGGTGACGCCCTTCCTGAGAATGGTCTCGACAGCGTCCCCGACGCCGCCGCTTATCTCGACGAACCCCACACCCGCTTTGACAAGCGTGGCGAGCGCCTCCAAGCTCTCCTTTGAGTCAAGACCGCCCTCAACGAAGTCCGCGCAGTTCCACTTAACGCCGACGATGAAATCCGAGCCCTTTGCGGCAACGACCCGCTCCACAATCGCACGAAGGAATCGCAGCCTGTTTTCTGGGTTTCCGCCGAACTCGTCCGTCCGCGCATTGGTGCGAGGCGAGAGGAACTGGCCCGCGAGGTAGCCGTGGGCGCAGTGGATCTGAACGCCGTCGTATCCCGCCTCTTCCGCGCGCCGCGCGGCCGCGCAGAAGGAATCGACGAGATCGTAGACCTCACGCGTGTCCGGTTCGTGCAGGGCAGGGGGCGGTTCCGACTTGCGGGGGCGCAATATCGAGGCCATCGGGACCTCGGATACGCAGATCAGCATGTCGACCAGGTCTCTGGCGGCAAATGCGCCGGCGTGGTTCACTTGGAGAAAGATGAGCGCATCATGCCGGTGGGCTTCCCTCGCCAAGGCCGAGAGCGCAGGGATGCTGTCGTCCTGGTGTGCCCCGGTCATGAAGGCGTTTGACTTGCCGTCGGGCCGCACGAACGCGTGGCCGGTGATAATGATACCCGCGCCTCCGCGGCCCAGCAGTGAATAGAGCGCTCGCAGCTCGTCGCCCGGCCGGCCGGATTCATCCGCCAGCCGCTCGGAGGTTGCGGACCTGATCAGCCGGTTCCTCGCCTCACGCGAGCCGATCCTGCATGGTTCGAAAAGCGACAAGACTCTACTTTGCTCCGACGATTCTGGAGGACAACCGCCTCAATGCTTTCGAGGCCTTGGCAGGATTGCGGATCGACCGGTGCGGGGACGCAGGCATCGCGCTGACCGCCGCATCATTTCGACATCGGCTAGCCCTTGCGCGCAGAGGCTTTCCTTCGCTTCGTGGCCACAGGATTGTAGTACGAATCCCTGCGTCGCGCGACCCTGCCTGTCCTGGAGATCGACTTCTCCAGGTCATGGGGCGTCTTGGCATGCTCACCGTTTGGTGCGAGCGCGATCAGGCCGGCATCGTAAATCGTTCCGCCTATGTCGTTTACGCCTACGGACAGGCTTCTGAGGGAAGTGTCCAGCCCGACGGACGACCACTTCAACTGGACGTTCTTAATGGCGCGACTGAAGAAGATCCTGCTGACGGCGACAAGCTTGAGTATGTCCTGCAGGTCGGGTCCGAGCTTTCTTCTCGGATTCTGCCGGGATATCTCGGTGTTCGGCGCAGAAAACGGTATCAACGTGAAATCGAGGAACCC
>JAVHLO010000490.1 GCA_031082105.1 Planctomycetota bacterium | reverse complement strand
CACTGACTTCGACGCCGCCCATGGCGGCGGAAGCACGGCCACCCGTCATGTGGCCAGGCGGTGAACCCCCGCCACGGGCGGGGTAGAATTGCAGACACCCACAGACTGCGCTTGCCCGGCTCCACAATCACCCTCCCCGCCTTTCGGCGAGGCATCTCTGCGCAGACTCTCCGCGTACGATCTCGCTGTGTTGAGTCGGGATACGCAATCTCCTTGAATCGCAATCGCCCATCGTGTATGATGCCGGTGAAACGTCCGCCTGTAACCGACCGCGACGTACTCATTCTTCACGTGTCCTAGAGCGGTCGGCTTTCGCCGACCGGTTGTCAGCAACCAGCTTTGGCCGGTGGCATTTGAATCATCACTCTCGATGAGAGATGTCTGGAAATTCCTGACCTCCACCAGGTTTGCCGTGGTGATCGGCATCGCGCTGGTCTTGTTGCTCGGGGTCGGGGTGTTCGTCGGCCATCCGAGGCTGATCGCGTTTCCGGCCGCCGGGGCGCTGCTCGCGCTTCTCTTCGCGGCACTCTTCGTTTCCCTTGTCTGCTGCACCATTGACGGCCTGGTCCGCAAACGATGCTCTGTCGCATCGTTCCTCTGTCACGCGGGAGTGCTCACCGTCCTGGTCGGTGGGGCCGTCAGCGTGCTGACAGGCGAGAGGGGCGTCGTTCTGCTTTACGAAGGCGAGAGCGTCGAGACGTTCAGGGTGGAGCGGCTCGACTGGTGGGGGATCGGCTGGCTCAAGGAACTTGTCAGCGGCGAAAAGGGCATCGCGCGCGGAGGTGTCAGCCGGGAACTGGGGTTCAAGGTCCGGTTGGATGATTTCAGCGTCGACCTCTACCCGCCCGAGGTGCGCTGCTTCGTAGACAACGCGCAGGCGGCAAGTGTCGTGCCGGCCAATGGGATGCGCATGGCGATCGCCGAGGGCACGTACACCGTGGCGGTCGATGCGTACTATCCGGACTACGCGATAGTCGAACAGTTGCAGGGTTCGACACCGGTCCGCACGGAGATCTCGAGATCCGTGGAGGCGAAGAACCCGGTTGTTCGGATGAGGATCATCGATCCGGCCGGGCAAGAGGAGCCGGTGCTGCTCATGGCGGCCCAGGCCTCGCACCACAGGTCGCGCGACGGCCGCTTGACGCTGGTCTACTCGCTCTATGATTCACAGCGGGCCGTGAGGTCTTTCAAGAGCAAGGTCACCGTCCTGCAGCGCACGCGGCCGCTCCAGGAAGGGGTGGTCGAGGTGAACCGTCCGTTCAGCTACAAGGGCTTTTCGTTCTACCAGTCGTCATACGATCCTGATGACTTGAGCGCGACCTATCTCTCAGTGGTTCGCGATCCGGGGACCGGCGTGGTGTACATTGGTTTCGGTCTCCTTGCGCTGGGCCTCACCTGGTTCGCGATGGCGGGTAGGCGGGGCGATTTTAGAATTTAGATTTGTGATTTTGGATTGAACGGCGCCAATCCAAAATCTAAAGTCTAAAATCTAAAATCCGTCGGTCTTGGAGTGCGCGGATGAGTTCGATCTGGCTTGACATTATCATCGTAGCGTATCTGGTCGCCTTCCTGGCGTACACGGCGTGGCACATGACCCGGAAGGGCGGTTTCTTTTCAGTCGTTGGCGGCCTTGCGCTCACCGCGGGCAGCATCGCAGCGGTCATCCTGTTCGGAGCGAGATGGTCTCATACCGGCCAGCCGCCGTTCACGACGCTGTTCGAGACGCTACTGCTTCTCGCCGCCGGGATGGGTTTCCTCTATCTTGGCCTGAGCCTGTTCCACGACCTGCGCGGTTTCGGTCTACCGGTCGCGCTGGCCGTCCTGCTCGTGACCGCGTACGCGACGGTGCAGGAACAGGCCGCGCCGCAGCTTGTCCCCGCGCTAAGGAACAGCTTCTGGCTGACGATCCATGTGATCTTCTGCTTTCTGGGCTATGGGGCGCTGGCGTTGTCGTTCATGGCGGCGTTGGGCTGTCTCGTGAGCGGACGCGGTCGGTCGAGCGACCTGGCGCTGTATGTCGTTGCGTTGACGCTTGCTGCGGTCATGTGCACAGGGGCGCTCGTCTTGCTGTTCAAGAGCGGCGTGCTCACCCTGCGCTCGCATGCCGGCGACGGAACTGCCGTGCAGGGAGGCGCGCGCGGATTCTCGATGTTCGACGCGGCAGTCGTCGTGGCGGCGTGTTTCACGCTCGCCGGGCTGCTGTGGTTTGTCATGGCGGCGCTCGACAAGCGCTGGGATGTCTCGGCCCGGCTGGCCGGTCACATCGAGACGCTTGCGCACGTCTGCGACAAGTCGACCGCCATCGGGTTCGGTCTGCTCGGCCTGGGGATCATCACGGGCGCGGTGTGGGCCGAGGTTGCGTGGGGCCGCTACTGGGGCTGGGACCCGAAGGAGACCAGCTCGCTCATCACGTGGCTCGTCTATTTCGTCGCCTTGCATCTCAGGTATATGAAGGGCTGGCAGGGGACGCGCGCGTACTGGGTTTCTGTGTTTGGCTTCGCGTGTGTCCTCTTCACGTGGTTCGGCGTGAACTACCTGTTGGGCGGGCTGCACGCGTACCTGTAGCCCGATCTATTCATGAAATTCGATTCGCTGTCATGCCGAACTTGTTTCGGCATCTCCTTCAGCGAAGGGCTGGACACGTGGCGAAGGAGATTCCGAACCGAGTTCGGAATGACAGGCTGTCTTGGCTTTTCCCTGATTCGTGAATTGCGCCGGCTAGACGAAGCAGCGAGCAGCGAGTAGCGAGGGAAATGGTATCTGTGCCTCGCCCGTTCATCCCTCACTACTCGCTACCCGCTGCTCACTGCTGGCTCGGCCGCGCAGCAATCGATCCCATTCAGGGGAACTTCCACGGTCACACGC
>JAVHLO010000048.1 GCA_031082105.1 Planctomycetota bacterium | reverse complement strand
GCGCAACGCCCAGCTTGCCAACCCGGATTCCCCGCTCCGCAAAGAGCCCGCCTCCGTCCTCCTCGAACGTATCCGCAAAGAACGCGAAAAGACCGGCAAGGCCACGGCGCGCCGTGTCCCTGTACCGCCCGACACCGCCAACCTCCCCGATCTGCCGGAGGGGTGGGTGTGGACTGTGCTGGGCGACATCACCAGAAATCTCGATGGGCGTCGGGTTCCCGTGAAAGACGATGACCGCGCCAACATGCAAGGGCCGTATCCATACTACGGCGCATCCGGCGTGATTGATACAGTGAAAGATTTTTTGTTTGATGGCGACTATCTTCTGATTGCCGAAGACGGCGCGAATCTTCTGGCGCGGAGCAAGCCGATTGCTTTTCAAGCCCACGGGAAGTTCTGGGTTAACAATCACGCTCATGTCGTCCAAACACTTGGGAGAATGCCCCTTGCTTTTCTTGAGCACTTCCTCAACTCAATTAGCCTGAAGTTCGCCATAACCGGTAGTGCACAACCCAAGCTGACCCAGGCCAACATGAACAGACTGCCCGTGTCGCTGCCACCAACCTTGGAACAGGAGCGGATAGTCGAGGAACTCGCCCGCCGCTTCTCCGCCGTCGACGAGGCGGAGAAGGCGGTTAACAAAGGGCTGAGGCAGGCTGAGAGACTGCGCCAGAGCATCCTCAAACGCGCCTTCGAGGGCCAACTCGTCCCCCAGGACCCCAACGACGAACCGGCAGAGAAACTCCTCGCACGCATCCGCGCTGAAAGAGAAAAAGAAGACCGCCGGCCTTCCCTTGGGCGTTCGCGACGGCGAAGGACAAAGTGACAGCCGCCACGCGCCGCAGCTTGGACGAGCCGCGCGGCAGATTGCGGGAAAACACACCGTCCAAAAAAGTCTTTACCTAATAGGTAAATAAATCTTGACAAGGCGCCGATATGAAGGTAGTATTCGGGTCACGCAGGCTCCAGAAGGTGTGCTCCTCTGAAAAAGAGATGAACCGAGCGTGGGGAGCGTCCATCGCCCGGAGGCTGAAGCAGCGCCTCGCTGAATTTGAGACATTCGACACCTTGCAGGATGCGCGACATCTTCCAGCGCTTCGGTGCCACGAGTTGGGCCAGAACCGAAAGGGCCAGCTTGCGGTTGACCTTGTTCATCCCTGGCGGCTCATATTTGAGCCGGATCATGATCCTATGCCCCGCAAACCCGACGGCGGCTTGGAATGGCAGGCCGTCACGAGCGTTCTTGTGATCGAGGTTGCCGACTACCACTAAGCTGACACAAGGAATTCCACAAGGGAGACAAGTTAGTGAATCACTCTCTGAGTGATTGCTGTTTTTCCTCGCGCCCCTCCGGGGCGCGCACACAAGAGAATTGCTCTATTCCTGGGGTTTCACCCCAGGCTATTTACCTCGGCCCCTACGGGGCAACCCGTCTCCGGCCCCCGGAGGGGGCGTGGGTTAGTAGCCTGGGGTGCAACCCCAGGACAAGGAGAACGCAAGAGCCTCACGCGCCCCGGATGGGGCGCGAGGAAACCTCATAGCAAGTTGGCCCCTTGTGGAATTCCTTGTGTCAGCTTGGCACACGAGAAAGGAGCAGCCCATGCCCACACCAAAGAGAACAGAATATCCCCTTGAGCCGGACTATGCGGTCGCTCCAGGAGAGACGCTCCAGGAAACGATCGATGCGCTCGGAATGACGCAGGCCGAACTGGCGGTCAGGACCGGGCTTTCAACCAAGACGATAAACTTGGTCATAAAAGGCACACATGTAGTCACGCAGGATACGGCTATCAAGCTTGGACGAGCTACGGGCGTGCCCGTTGACGTGTGGAATCGACTGGAAATGAACTACCGCCGACGCCTTGCCGAGATCGAGGACCGGAAGCGTATCGCCGCAGACCATGAGTGGCTGAAGACGATCCCGACAAAGGAATTGATCGCCCTGGGAGTCCTTCCTACATGCAGCGACCGCGCGGACCTGTTGAAGGCCGTGTTCGGGTTCTTTGGCGTGAGCAGCAGCGAGGCATGGAGACGGCTTTGGTTGGAGAACCCATCTACTGCATATCGAAGATCACAGTGCTTTGCGCTCAACCCGGCAGCGGCCGCTACGTGGCTCCGCCTTGGCGAGCTCAAAGCGCAGAAGGTGGAATGCCGACCGTACGATCAGGCGAAGTTCAAGAAAGCACTATTGGAGATACGTTGCCTGACCGCCGACTTGCCGGATGATTTTCAGGACGTGATAGTCAACCGCTGCAAGGGAGCAGGTGTGGCCGCAGTCTTTGTCCCCGAACTCAAGAAGTGCCCCGTGAGCGGCGCGGCGCGCTGGCTTACCCCGGAAAAGGCCCTTGTCCAGTTGAGTCTGCGGTACAAGACCGACGACCAGATATGGTTCTCCTTCTTCCACGAGGCCGGGCACATTCTGAACGATTCCAAGAAGCAATTCTACATCGACGACAAGACCACGCAGGGCGAGCAAGAGAAGAAGGCGAACCAGTTTGCGCAAGACTTCCTGATTCCCCCTGCGCGAAGGGCGGAATTGCAGAGCCTCTGTAGTGAAGAGGGAATCGCTACGTTTGCCGGGAAGATCGGCATAGCGCCGGGAATCGTGGTTGGAAGGATGCAGCGCGAGGGGATAATACTTTTCTCCCGCTTCAATGGCCTCAAGAGGCGGTTTCAGTGGGTAGTTCAGTGAGGAACGCCTCGCTCCCAAAGGCGCAGGAGCCATGGAGAGCTCGCTTGGACGGTATATTGCACGCGCAGTAGTTCAAGTATTCGTTGAACTGTTCCACCTTCGGTGTACCGTTCCCGAATCGTTGCGCCTGTGTACTCCACCAAGCGGCTTTTCGCCATTTGTTTTCGCCACAATGTCAGGAGACCGGCAGGTGTCAAACGAATCCTCGTCAATCGTCCAACGCGTCTGGAATTACTGCAACGTACTCCGCGACGACGGCGTCAGCTACGGCGACTACGTCGAACAGTTGACGTACCTCCTCTTCCTCAAGATGGCCGACGAGCAGACCAGGCCCCCGTTCAGCAAGCCCGCGATGATCCCCAAGGGGGCCAAGGGGGAAGACCTCGACTGGAACAGCCTCCTCTCAAAAGACGGCGAGGCGCTCGAAAAGCAGTACAAGCACATCCTCGAAGCGCTCAGCAGAGACAAGAACATGCTCGGCGTCATCTTCAGGAAGTCCCAGAACAAGATCCAGGACCCGGCCAAGCTCAGGCGGCTCATCGAGCTCATCAACGGCGAGACGTGGGTGGGCCTCGACGTTGACGTCAAGGGCGAAATCTACGAGGGGCTGCTTCAGAAGAACGCCGAAGACACCAAGAGCGGCGCGGGCCAGTACTTCACTCCCAGGCCTCTCATCAAGGCCATGGTCGAGGTCATCAGGCCGGAGCCGGGGATGACCATCTGCGACCCGGCCTGCGGCACGGGCGGCTTTCTGCTCGCCGCTCATTCCCACATTACGAAGCACTTCCAACTGGACAAGGAACAGAAGAAGTTCCTGAAGTTCCAAGCGTTCAGGGGCAAGGATATCGTGGACGCGGTGGTGAGGCTCTGCGTGATGAACCTCTACCTGCACGGGATCGAAACGCCCGTCGAAGGCGGCGACGCCCTGATTGCCGACAGCGGCGAGCGGTTCGACATGGTGCTGACAAATCCGCCGTTCGGCAAGAAGAGCAGCGTTACCATAGTGAACGGCGAAGGAAAGGCGGACAAGGAGTCGCTGACCTACCAGCGGCAGGACTTCTGGGCGACGACCTCGAACAAGCAGTTGAACTTTCTCCAGCACGTCAACACGCTCCTGAAGATGAACGGCAAGGCGGCGATCGTCGTGCCGGACAATGTGCTCTTCGAGGGCGGGGCGGGCGAGACGGTGCGGAGGAAGCTGCTCGCCACCTGCGACGTCCATACGCTCTTGCGTCTGCCGACGGGGATATTCTATGCGCAGGGCGTGAAGGCGAACGTGCTGTTCTTCGACCGGAAACCTGCCAGCGAGAAGCCGTGGACGGAGAAGCTCTGGATCTACGAGCTGAGAACGAACAAGCACTTCACGCTGAAGGAGAATCCGCTCCGCTACGAGGACTTGGCGGAGTTCGTCAAGAGCTACAACCCGGCGAACCGGCACAAACGTGAGGAATCGGAACGTTTCAAGGCGTTTGGATACAACGAGATCATGCAGCGGGACAAGGTGAGTCTCGACATATTCTGGCTGAAGGACGAGAGCCTTGAGGATTCCGAGAACCTTCCTGCCCCGGATGTCCTTGCCAAAGAGATCGCAGAGAATCTTGAATCAGCCCTGGAACAGTTTGGGAGCATCAGCGAAGACCTGGCTGAGGATGTCCCGCAATCCTCGTGAGCTCTAGCCGGGACAATTCGTGTATCTTCGGACAGTCTTGGCGCACCATCAATGCCATTCTGAGCCCGCAGGCGAAGAGTCTCGCGGCATACGCGCGAGGAGATTCTTCGTCGCTTCGCTCCTCAGAATGACACTATCTTCGGTCTTCCGAATGGCCGGGGCAAGTCCGAGAATGACACTGTTTTCCGTCTCGCTAAGACACAGGTCCAGTCCGCGCCGGCCCCTATCGGCCCGCGTCTTCTATCCACTGCTGGATCGTCTTGCGATGCTGCCAATCGTAAGGCGCGACCTCGAGCGCCTTGCGCCAGTCAGCGACTGCCTTGTCCATCTCGCCTTTCAACTGCCACACCATGCCGCGGCCGCTGTGGGCCTCGGGCAGTTGCGGCGCAATCTTCAGCGCCCTGTCGCAGTCCTCCAACGCCCCGGCCAGGTCTTTCAGCTTCCGGCGCACCGTCGCGCGGTTCGTGTAGGCCATCGCAAACGTCGGATTGACCTTCACCGCATTCGTGAGCGCTTCGAGCGCTTTCTCCAGCTCGCCCGCGCCATCGTAGGCATTCCCCATGGAAAAATGGGCCTCGGCGTAGTCCGGCCAAATGGCGATAGCCTTCGAGTATTCCTTCACAGCCTTGTCGTAGTCCTTGTTCCAGTAGTGGACGTTGCCGCGGTTGACGTACGCCTCGGCGTGGTTGGGGTTGATCCCGAGCGTCATGTCATAGTCCGCCAACGCGGCCGACATGTCGCCCTTGATCGACTGCGCGATGCCGCGATAGTTGTACAGGTCCGCGCGCTTTGGGTCGATCGAGATCGCCTTCGTAAAATCAGCGACGGCCTTGTCCGGCTCTTTAAGTACCGAGAGGGCGAGCCCGCGGCCGACGTAACCTTCCGCTTCACCGGGCGCGAGCCGGATCGCCTTGTCGTAGTCCGAGATCGCCTTGGCGAATTCGCGCCTGTTTCGCCAGATGTTGCCGCGCGCGCTGTACGCCCTGGCGCAGGAAGGGTCCATGCTGATGGCCAGATCAAAATACTTGAGTGCCTCCGAGCTGTGGGCGCTCTCCGCGGCCTTCGCCAGACCCAGATCGACGTACCTGAGCGCATCGACCGCCGGTGACGACTCCACCTGGCGCCAGCCCGCATCCGCGGGATTCTCGGCCGGCCACTTCTCCAAGGGTTCGAGCATCTGTAAGGCAACGTCCTTCTGCCAGATAACGCCGGTTTCGTCAACGATGAACACCGGCGTCTGGCCGGGCATGCGGACGCTCGGATACGCGCAGATCGCAAAGTGTTCCGTATTCGCATCCGCCTGGCCGTCGCCGTCGGTATCCTCGGAATACGGCTCGCCTTCCCAGTCGTATTTTATCGCCCCGAGCCAATAGCCGTACGGCAGCGGCCACGGGACGCCAAATTCCTTGTTGCTCGCGCACCCCGCAATGTCCGCCCTCGCACAGGTCAACATCCAACCGTCCGAATTGCGGAAGTACAGGCGGGCGATGTTCTTCGTCCAGAAGTCCTTGACGCCGTTCCTATCGACATCCATGTCGCGCCATGTGATCTGTGTGCTCACCAGCCGCCTGAGCGTTTCGATCACACCGTCGGTCGAGAGCATGTCAGGGGAGACCTCCTTGCCGCGTCCGGGTTCCCACTTCGCCATTGCCTCCTGGAACGAGGTCTCGTCCATCTTCGATACAGTCCCGTTGGCAAAGAGGACGTGCCTGGCTCCGCCATGGGCCGGACGCCTGTCCCAGACGAGGGGTTTCACCGGCGGGGCGTTTTCCGTCAGCAGGTCGTCCGTGCAATCATAGTCCGAGGTCGTGAGATCGTCCCGCAGTATCGCGTCGACGTCAAGTTCGCCGGTCATCGCGGACGCCTCGCAGCTCAACCTGTGGAACTGGCCGGCCAGCAGGGCGGTGTCCTTGTCGGGATAGTTGAAGAGCGAGGTCAGCAGCTTCGGCCCCGAGCCCGGCCGCGCCGACTTCCCGCCGAACTTCAACCGCCAGCCCTCGAGTATCACGCGTCCGAGCTCGACGAGATTCGCTCTGCACTCGTTGTCTTCATCCACTTCGGTGGGCGGGCTGACCAACCTGCCGGGCATGTAGACTTCGTCCTTGAGCAGCGACCTGGCGCCTGCCTGCTCCGGCGTGGTGATGACCAGAACACCGTTCTCGAATATGCAATCGAGTTCGAGCGCGGGAAGACCGCAGGAGAGCACGTACCTGACGGGCGCCTCCTTGCATTCGAAAGAAATGTCTATCTGCCGCGACCCGCGCTTGAACGCCTCGGCGGTCACCCTCACTTTGCACACGCCCTCCAGCGCCTTCATCATGGTGCCCAGGGAGACGCTGTCGAACTTCGCGGATACCCTGGCGTTGAGTATTCGGTCCTCAGGCTTGACGACACTGAACAGCCTCTGATAGAGCATGGTCTCGCTTATGAGTTCGGCGAGCGTCGTGTTGCGATAGTACTCTGAGACCGCATGCTGTTGCAGCCCGGGCGCCGGCTTGGTCAGCACGATCGCCGATCCCTTGACGACGAAGACCAGCCCGGCGATCTCGGGAGTGTAGAGGATCATGGTCAGAGTGTCCGCCAGCTCGATGTCCCTGACGGAGAACGACAACCGGACGGACCCGGGGTTGTCTACGGCCCTGGGATCGATCTCGATCCGGACTCCTGCGAGATCGCCGATTCCGCTGAGGACTTCATCGAGCGCAGCATCGTCAAAGGTCGCCGTGATGCGCCTGCTTTTTTTCACGAGTATGCTGGGCAGGTTGCGGGTGAGCACCAGGTTCGCCGGACACGCGTCGAACCTGGCCGCCTCGCCGAGGTAGTTCTCCACCGGATCGGGTTCGATCACTGCGACGCCGAAGAACGCCCGCATCAGCGTACTTCCGACCACCGCAAGCGGGTTTCTGGGATCGCTCCCCAACGAGGCAAAGAACAGTTCGCTGGCCGCCGCCATGTCCTTCATTCCCATGTGAGCGACGGACAGGAAGGTGGGCAAGGCGCTGAGCGTGCCGTCCCTGGTGAAAGCCGCCCTCAGCTCCGGCTCGATCTTGACAGTGATCTCCTTGAGGTCGTCGCGCGCCACCGGCGGATTGACCGGCGGTCCCGTCTCTTTCCATTCAAAAGTGCCGTTTCCCATGCGCACGAAGCCCTCGCCCGTTTCGGAATTCATGAAAGTGTCCACGAGCGCGTTGGTGTAGTTCTGTAGGAGGATGGCGAAGGAAATCCGCTCCTTCGGTCTGATCAAGTACGATACTCCCGTCAGGAAGGCAGGAAGGTGCGACTCGCGGAAGGTCTCGGAGAGGGTCTCCAGCCTTTCGCGCGGAAGCTGACCGCACCACCAGCCCAGGAAAGCCGCGTAGGAGGCCGGCACGGCGTCGCCCCGGTTGAGTTCGATGACCTTCTCGAACGTTTCAGCCGCCTGGGCGAGCATGTCTTCCCACATCAGGGAGATGCCCTGTACGAGGTACGCGCCGGGCAGTCCTCTGTCTATCGCCAGCAGGCGGTCGACGGACTCCAGAATCTCCCGGTAGTTGCCGTCGAAGTATTCAATCTGCGCCAGCAGCAGCCACGCCGATGCGTTCTGTGGTTCGGCCTCCGTCAACTGGCGCGCAAGCGGCGCGGCGTTCTCCGGTTTGAACTCGCCCCTTATGAAGGCGACAACCGCGTTGGCGTAGAGGAGGCGGTTCTTGTCTGTTCCGACCTGCGCAAACTCCGTGAAATCTGCGAGTGCGGCGTCGAAGAGGTGGTCCGGCTTGCGGAAGGCCGCACCCATGATGCTGGTGATCCTGAAGCAGATGAGGTGGTCCATCGCGGCCTGGAATCGGAGCCGACCCTTCTGGAACTGGAGCAGAGAAAGCGCGTCACGGCCGGCCGCGCCGCCTTCGACGAACTCGCCGATGGCGGTGGCCGCGGCCACGGGGTCAGGATCGCTTCTGACCGTCATTGCGGCCTTGTCAAGCGCCTCCGCAGCCTCCACCCGCCTTCCGAGCAGCTCGAGCAGGCGCGCACGCAGCACCCAGAAGCCCGCGGAGCTCCGGTGTCCCTGCGGAAGCGCCTCGAGCGCGGTGAGTGTCTCGGTCGCCTTCGCATGCGTCTCCTTGAAAAGTCCTGCGCGTAGCTGCGTCTCGATCGCCTGCACGGACTCCTTGGATTTCAAGAGGTCCCGGTGGACCGCCACCGCGCCGCCGGCATCCGTCGTGCCGCCCTGACCGCCGTCGTCCGGATCGGTCCGGGAAAAGATGATGATCGCGACCACGGCGGCGATCACGCATGCCGCCCCGGCCAGCCACATCCCGCGCCTGACAAGCGCCTGCTGGAGCATCCGAATTGTGCTCATCCCTTTCGCCGTCACCGCCTCGCCGCGCAGGCAGCGCTCGAGGTCTTCGCCGAACTCCTTCGCGGACGAGTAGCGGTCGCGCGGGTCCTTGGCGACCGCCTTCAGGACGACGCGTTCCACGTCCTTGGGCACCTGCGGCACGAGGACCGTCGGCCTCGGCGCGGGCTCGTCCGATGCGATCTTCGCGATGAGCGCCGGCAGCGTCGGCGCGGTGAACGGCGGCTTGCCCGTCACCGCCTCGTAGAGCGTGGCCCCCAGCGAGTACACGTCGCTGGTCGCGCCGACATCTTCACGCCCCCGCGCGGCCTGCTCGGGCGACATGTAGTGCGGCGTGCCGAGCAGCGAGCCGGCCGCCGTGAGCCTGCGCGATTCCTTGTTCAGGTCGCGTGCCAGGCCGAAATCGGTAAGCACGACCCGCGCGGACTCGAGTTCGGCAAGACGATGGAAGGTCCGGCCGGATGCGCCATGGCCTTCGGCGGGCCGGGGCGCGCCGTGCTGGGCGGGTTCGGTCTCTGCAAACCTGAGCCCGCCCTCGTCGCGCCTCTCGCCTTCCGCCGAGGGTTGAGCGGCGCCGGTATCCCTTGGGAATTCGAGGAAGATGTTTGCGGGCTTGATGTCGCGGTGGATGATCTCGTTGCCGTGCGCGTACCCGACGGCCCTGGCGGCATCCGTCACTATCCGGAGCGCAAGCTGGGGCGGCAGGCGCTTGAACCTCTTTATCACCTTGTCGAGCGACTCGCCGTCCAGGAACTCCATCGCGTAATAGTGGAGATTATTGTGTATGCCGACCTCGTGGACGGAGACGATATTGGGATGCCTCAGCCGCGCGATGGAGCGCACTTCCCGGTCGAACCGGGCGACCTCGGCCTCGGAACCGCCTGCTGCCGCGGTCAAGACCTTGAGCGCGACGGTCCGCTTGAGCTGCGGGTCGTGCGCCTTGTAGACGACTCCCATCCCGCCGCGCCCGACCTCGCTCTCGATTGTGTACCGGCCGAAGGGGCGGCGGTCGGCCGGTTGCTTCCCATTCTGTGGATTACCGTTCTTGTTTGCGCTCATCGCGACCTCAAGCTTGCGCGGCTACGTGTCGAATATCACCTGCGCTTCCCAGCCGCCACGCGACTCACTCACGCACAGCTCGTGGAACGTGACGGCCTTGATCTCTCTCCTGACCCCGTGGCGGGCGGGATCGAACCTCTCGCCCGACGCGCTCGCGCGCAGCCGGAAACCGGAGGCAACTCCCATTCCCGCCCCTATCGGACCGATCTCCTCTATGGCGAAAGAGCCGTACACCGACTTTTCGACCGTGAAGTCCTCCAGCAGCCGGGCAAGCCATGCGTTCAGCAGTTCGTCGAGCATGGAGGCCTCGAGCTCATGCCGCGAGGTCGTTCGTGACTCCACGGTCGCAGGGTCGATCATCAGGTCAAACAGCGCCAGTGCCGCGTTGTTGAAGAGCTCGGCCAGGTCTCGTCCTCTCACGACGATTCCAATGTCCGCCGTATGGTCCATCAGCGTGTAGGACTCTGGCATGTCTCTCGGGAAAATCGGTGTCGGAACGTTCACACGACAAGTATAGAATGCGCCCGCTTCCAAGTCAATTTCTTGACACCTTCTTTATTGAATAGTATACTCCGGTTTTGGCTCATGTGTTTGCTACTCTCAGTCAAGTCGACTTTCTCGCAAAGCCGGATCGGACCTGAAGCACTTCCGGTATCCTGTAATCTTGCGGAGCACGAATGATGGCCAAGGTCAAGCGCGCGCTTGTAAGCGTCACAGACAAGACGGGGATCGAGGATTTCGCTCGAGGTCTCATCAAGATGGACGTCGAGATTCTCTCCACGGGCGGCACCGCCAAACTGCTTGTATCGAAGGGGCTCAAGGTCACGGAGGTGTCCAACTACACAGGTTTCCCGGAGATGATGGACGGGCGCGTGAAGACGCTCCACCCGAAAGTGCACGGCGGGATACTCCATCTACGCGACAATCCGACCCATGTAGCGGAACTGAACAAGCACGGCATGAAGCCGATCGACATGGTGGTGGTCAATCTGTACCGGTTCGAGGAGACGGTCGCGAAGGAGAACGTGACCGTTGAAGATGCCGTCGAGAACATCGACATCGGCGGCCCATCCATGATCAGATCCGCGGCGAAGAATCACAAATTCGTCGCGGTCGTCACATCTCCCGCCTGGTACAAGGCCATCCTCACCGAGATGGAGGCGACCGGCGGGTCGCTGTCCGAGAATACGATGCGCAAGCTCGCGTGCGATGCGTTCAGGCTGACGTCCTCCTACGACGGGGCCATTCACACATACCTGAACGGCCTTGTCGACAAGAGCCAGTTTCCTCAGACGCTTCGGCTCAACTACCGGAAGCTCGACGAACTCCGATACGGCGAGAATCCTCATCAGAAGGCCGCGTTCTACGCGGACGACACCTTCGAGGGCGCGTGCGTGGCGCGGACGGAGAAACTCGGCGGCAAGGAGCTTTCCTACAACAACATCCTCGACCTGGACTCAGCCTTCGGGCTCGTGATGGAGTTTGAGAACCCGAGCGTCGTGGTCATCAAACACAACAATCCATGCGGCGGGGCAACGGCGGTCAAGCTCGCCGATGCGCTCGTGCGGGCGATGGACGGCGATCGCGTATCGGCGTTCGGCGGCATCTTCGCCCTGAACCGGGCGGTCGACACCGAGACCGCAACGCTCATCGCGAAGCCGGAAAACTTCGTGGAGGCAATCATCGCGCCGGACTACGCGCCTGGCGCGGTCGAGATACTCGCCGGCGGGGCCAAGTGGGGCAAGAACCTGCGGATCCTCAAGACCGGTACGGCCCCCGGCAGCGCGCCGAAACGCCGCTTCGACCTCAGGGCCGTCAGGGGCGGAATGCTGTGTCAGACCCCGGACGATGCCGTGCTCGCCGCGGACGGGTTCAAGATCATGACCTCAAAGCCGACCGACGAGCAGTTGCGCGACCTCATCTTCGGATGGCGCGTGGCAAAGCATGTGAAATCGAACGCGATCGTCCTCGCGAAGAACGAGATGGTCGTGGGCGTCGGCGCGGGCCAGATGAGCCGCGTCGACTCGTCCTGGATGGCGGCAAGGAAAGCCGGCGACCGGGCGAAGGGGTCAGTCGTCGCCTCCGACGCCTTCTTCCCGTTCAAGGACGCGCTCGAGGTCGCCCTGGACGCAGGCGCGACGGCGGCGATCGAGCCAGGCGGATCCGCGCGCGACGAGGAGGTCATCGAATTGGCCCGGCAGCGTAACGTCCCGCTCGTCTTCACAGGGATGCGGCATTTCAGACACTAGTGGTTCGCGACATTCGAAATTGAGGAATCAGTGCCACAACCGCAGGGGAGCGGTAAGCGGCCGCCTATCCGGGATTTGGAGGTAGCGTAAGACATGTTGAGACAGTATGTAGAAGCAGCGATGAGCAAGGCCCGATACGAGATCATTCGAGACGCCGAACCATACTATGGCGAGATTCCTTTGTGTCGAGGGGTTTGGGCCACGGGCAGGACTCTCGATGATTGCCGAGCGAATCTAGAAGACGCCCTGGAGGGTTGGATATTGTTGAGAATCCAGCGCCGACTTACGGTCCCGCGGATCAGTGGTCGCGTGGTTTGTCCTCTGAGGAAGGTTGCAGCTGATGTGTAGGCTTGGCCCGATATCTCGACCAGAGCTTGTCCGGAGATTTCGGAGGCTCGGTTTCGAGGGGCCGTTCGCGGGCGGCAAGCACGAGTACATGGCAAAGGGCGCGCTCGTCGTGACGCTGCCGAATCCCCATTGGAGAGAGATTGGCCCCGAATTGCTTTCTCGCATTCTGCGTCAGGCGGGCATTCCGCGGAAGCAATGGCGTTGATGTTTCGCACGCCGCAGGTCAGGCGAAGATGCCCGATACAGGAAAGGTTGACTTGAAGTGGTTGACTTTCCGGATATGATCCAGCGCCTTCCCGATGCCGACATCCCGCTTAAGGGCGTGCTTGGCAGACTCCTCCAGGGCGAGAAGCAGCAGGTGGTGTTTTTTGACATCGATCCGGTCGGGATGATCCCGCCGCACTCGCACGCGGCGCAATGGGGCGTGGTGATCGAAGGCGAGATGGCGCTCACGATCGACGGCAAGTCGACGACCTACAGGGCCGGTGACAGCTACTATATCCCTGCGGGGGTCGTCCACTCCGCCGAGTTCAAGACAAAATTCAAGGCGGTTGACGTGTTCGATGAACCCGCACGATATCGCGTCAGGAAGAAATAGGCGGTCTCCCCGTAGCTGCGATTTGTGCTAAAGGAGGAACCATGGGACGAGTAAGAGCGAACATCAGGGTG
>JAVHLO010000489.1 GCA_031082105.1 Planctomycetota bacterium | reverse complement strand
GCGGGAATGACACTTTCGTGCTTCTTCATGGATAGGCCCGGCCAGCTGGACCGCCAAGGCTCATTTTTCTTGCAAAACAGGGTAAACGGGCGGACAATAGCCGCGGATTGCGTGGACTCTACGGACTTGACGCACAATCGGAGCGCGGCCAGTCCGGCCACAAATCCGTGAAATCCGTGAAACCCGTGGATTGAGTCACAATGAGAAGAGCGCGGATAGACAGGAAGACGAACGAGACCCGCGTGAAGGTCGAACTCGACCTTGACGGCGCCGGGCGGGTCGCGGCGAAGACGCCGTTCCCATTCCTCGACCACCTGGTCGCGTCGTTCGGAAAACACGCGCTCATCGATATCAAGATGAGCGCCGATTCGCTCGACGGCATCGCGCACCATCTCGTCGAGGACGTCGCGATCGCGCTCGGGACCGCGCTTGACAAGTCGCTGGGCAAGCGGGACCGGATCCGGCGTTTCGGTCATGCGATCGTGCCGATGGACGACACGCGCGCGCTTGCGGCGCTCGATCTTGTCCGCCGCCCCTACCGCCAGGTCGTTTTGAAGCTCGAACGGCAGAGGCTGGAGAACCTCCACAGGGAGGACATCGAGCACTTTTTCCGTTCGCTTGCCGAGCACATGTGCGCGTGCGTACACGTGGTGGTCCAGTGCGGGAGCAACGACCATCACAAGGCCGAGGCGGCCGTGAAGGCGCTCGCGATTGCGCTGCGCCAGGCCGCGGAGACGGACCGCGGCAGAAAGGGTCCTGCAACGACGAAGGGCGTCATGTAGGAGCCAATGACCATCCGCATAGCTGTTGTCGACTACGGGGCCGGAAATCTCTTCAATATCGAGGCCGCGCTTGCGCGCGAGGGCGCGTCGGTCCGAAGGGTGGCGGGACCGGCGAGCTTCGCCCGATACGACGGGATCGTCCTGCCGGGCGTCGGCCATTTCGGTCCCGCGGCGCGCGCGCTGCGCCGCCGTGGAAACCGGGTCTGCGACGCGATCCGGAACGGAATCCCGGTCCTCGGTATCTGTCTCGGATTGCAGCTTCTTTTCGAACGGAGCGAAGAAGGCGCCGCCGCGGGGCTCGGGATACTCGAAGGCGATGTCGTCATGCTGCCGCGCCGGTGCAAGACCCCGCAGATGGGCTGGAACACGGTCCGGGTCGCGCGGCGGAGCGACCTCCTGCGCGGGATCAGGGATGATTCGTGGTTCTACTTCGCCCACTCGTACCGCGTCAGGCCGCGACGCAGATCGATGGTCGTCGGAGTCTGCGAGTACGGTATCGAGTTCCCCGCCGCGATGGAGAGCGGCAACGTCTTCGGAACGCAGTTCCACCCGGAGAAGTCCGCCGGTTGCGGCGCGGTTGTCCTACGCAACTTCTTGGAGAGGTGCAGGCCATGAAGCTCATCGCCGCGATCGATGTCCTGGACGGAAAGGTCATCCGGTTGACGAAGGGCCAGCTCGCGAGCCGGGTCGTCTACGGCGAGGACCCGGTCCAGACGGCGCTGCGCTGGGAGAAGGAAGGCGCGGACGCGGTGCATGTCGTCGACCTCAGCGCCGCGCTCACGCGCGGCTGCAACACGGGGCTCGTGAAGAAGATCACCGAGCGCGTGAAGATACCGATCCAGGCGGCGGGCGGCATCAGGACGCTCGACTTCGCGCGCAAGACGCTGCAGAGCGCGGACAGGATCGTGCTCGGTACGCTGGCCTTCGAACACCCCGAACAAGTCGATGTGCTTCTGAAAGAGTTCGGGGCGGAGAAGATAGTCGTCGCGGTCGACGAGCGCCGGGGCAAGGTCATGATCGACGGCTGGCGGAAATCGAGCGGGACCGCGGTGCACGACGCGGTGGAGAAGTTCCTGGGCATGGGAGTCCGGTATTTTCTGGTGACGAACGTGGAGCGAGACGGCACGCTGCTCGGCCCGGACGTCGACGCGCTGAAGGGCGTGTGCTCGATTTCCGGCGCGAACATCATCGCGAGCGGCGGCATCGCCGCGACCGAGGACGTCGTCAAGGTCGCGCAGACCGGCGCGCATGCCGTCGTGCTCGGCAAGGCGCTGTACGAAGAGAAGGTGAAGATCGCCGACCTGCGCGCGGCGCTGGGAGCGAATCCAGTTTCATGAACAGATCGGGGCAGCGGGCGTCCCCCGACCCCCAGGAGGCTCACAGGAAACCTCCGAAGTCCGCCTCGGGCGGATCCGCTGAGGCGGAAAACCCCAAACTCCAACGGCCAAATCCCAACAAAATCCCAAGCCCCAAATCCCAGTCTCCATTGTGCGCGGGTGTTGGGATTCGGTTGTTGGGATTTTCGAGGAAGCGCGCCCAAATTCGCCGCTGCAGAATCCCGATTCTATTCTAGAGTGTTGCTCTACTCAGAATACTAGGCGCCGCGGTCGATGTTCTTGCCCAGCCCGGGGTTTGGCGGGCCCACAATGAGAGGAGGACGGGTGCGGTGTCTCCGCACGGCCCCGACGGACTGCATTATGCTGAAGGCCGTCCCGGCCGGGTCGATCTTGACGCCGCTCTTCGGGTTTCCCGCGATTGTGGAAATGGTGCCGCCGATCTTCATCACGGTGTCCCGGAGCATCGAAATGCAGGTCTTCATGTTCTCGACAAGCATGATGTCTGAATGATCCTCAATTCGGGTCACCGCGACCGAGCCGGTCTGCCAAGCTAGCCTTCCACGCTTATCTGGCCGCCTTTCGCCCCAGATCCAGGGGCGGCGGCCGCTTCGCGCCTTGTACCCTGGCTCTTCTGCGTCCTCTCAATGGCCTCCGCCCAGGTCGCGCGCATCGTGCGCAGTATGCGCAAGGCCTCGTCCAGCAGGCCAACCTTCTTTTGGAGGTTTGCCTCAACCAGCCGCCCGTAC
>JAVHLO010000488.1:2133-2874 GCA_031082105.1 Planctomycetota bacterium | reverse complement strand
CACCCACGACGGCTTCGTGACGGACACCGAGATCGCGTGGATGGAGGCGGTGGCGCGCGGCGGCCCGGGCATGGTCACCACGCAGGGCGCCTTCACCGACCCCAAGGGCGTGGGCAAGGGCTACGTCGGAATGATGGGCATCTGGGATGACAAGTACATCCCGGGGCTCAAGAAGATCGCCGACGCCATCCACAAGCACGGCTCGCTGGCGATCCTGCAGCTCATGCACTGCGGGCGGGTCGGCGGCGTGGAGCTGGACTATACTCACGGGCCGTCCAACGTTCCCCAGAAGCTCCCCATCTTCCGTCCTCCGCGCGAGATGACGAGGGAAGACGTCCAGATCTGCATCCAGGAACATGTCAACGGCGCGAAGAGGATCGTCGAGGCCGGCTATGATATCATCGAGATATCCGGCATCGTCGGCTACCTCATCTCGAACTTCATCTCCAAGTACACGAACAAGCGGACGGACGAGTACGGCGGCGATATCAAGGGCCGCTGCAAGTTCATGGTCGACATCATCCGGGGCATCCGCAAGGCCGTAGGCGACGTGCCGATCGGCATCCGTCTGTGCGGCGAGGAGTGGCTGAACGACCGCGGCGGCAACACGCCGGAAGAGAGCCTGCAGTCCATAGTACTCGCGGAGCAGGCCGGGATCGACTATCTCAGCGTGACCGCCGGCTGGCAGGAGTCGCCGATCTCGGTCATCACGCGCGACGTGCCCATGGGCCACTGGCTCTA
>JAVHLO010000488.1:0-2123 GCA_031082105.1 Planctomycetota bacterium | reverse complement strand
GAACATCAAGGTGCCTGTCAGCATGGCCTACAGGCTGTTCGTACCCGAGATCCCGGAAAAGGCGATCGCAGAGGGCAAGCTCGATTTCTGGGAGATGTGCAGGCCGATGATCGCCGACCCGGAGCTGCCCAACAAGATCGCCGACAACCGCCAGAAAGAGATCATACCGTGCATGGCCTGCAACCTCTGCCTGTCGCGGCTCTTCCGCGATCAACCACTGACGTGCATGGTCAGACCGACGCTCGGCCACGAAGGCGACCCGAAGTGGGGCTACTACGGTTTTGAGAAGTCGCCCAAGCGGAAGAAAGTGGTCGTCATCGGCGGCGGCCCGGCGGGCATGCAGGCGGCCATCGTCGCCGCCCAGAAAGGGCACAAGGTCACGCTCTTCGAGAAGAAGGCGCACCTCGGCGGCCAGCTCGCCACCGCGGCCAAAGGGCCGTTTGGCGACGACGAGTTCACGCGCCTTATCAACTTCCAGGGCTACATGTGCAGGAAGTCGGGCGTCACTGTAAAACTGAAAACCGAGGCCAAGGCTGCGAACATTGGAAGACCCGACGCGATCATCCTCGCGTCCGGTTCCATTGCCGCACCGCCCGCTATTCCCGGCATAGGTCAGAAATTCGTCGTCAAGGCGCATGACGTGCTCGACGGCAAGGTGAAGCCGGGCAAGAAGGTCGTCGTCCTCGGCGGCGGCGGGGTTGGCGTTTCGGTCGCGCAGTTCCTGCTCGTCAAGGGCGGGTTCTCCACGAGCATCGTTGACGAAGGGAAGAAGCTCGGCAGAGACATCAATCCTTCCTACGTCTGGCGCTATATGAAGAAGCTGAAGGAAGGCAATGTCAATATGCTCACGAGCTGCAAGGTGAAGGAGATCAAGGGCAAGAAGGTCGTCGTCGTCAACCCGGACGGCAAGGAGATCGCGGTCCCGGCCGACACGGTCGTCATTGCGACGATGAAGTCAAACAAGGAACTCGAGGCGGTCCTCAAGGGGATCACGCCCAATGTCCGCGTTATCGGCGACGCCGAATCGCCGCGCAGGGCGCACAACGCCATCATGGAAGGCTACCGTGCGGGGATGGATGTCGATATCGAGACCGTGGCGATCGAGATTCCTCTGGAGAAGCGTTTCGGAATATTGGCGCAGATCACGCGGGCGACCCACTTTGCGTGGCGCGAGGCGGCGACCAACCTGGCGCCGAATGTGAAGCCGTACGATTTCGTGAAACTCTTCTGGGAAATCACCGCCCGCGATACGGCCAAGGGCTACCTCAGACAGCTCGACCCGGCCAAGCCGCTGCCGCGCCAGATCGCACAGAGCCTCGTCTGGAGCAGCGTTGCGATGGGCGAGGATGCGAAGCTCGTGCTTGGCAAGGACGACAACGAGGCGTTCGTCATCCATGACGGCTGCCCGTGGTTCGAGTGGCATGAGCGGCTGAAACTGCTCGAAGAGGACCAGCCCGGCTGCGATGCATGGTTCATCAAGACCGTTGAGCATATCAACCAGAAGTTCGGCACGAACGTGAAGATCGAGACGCTGAAATCGCTGCCGAACGGCGACGATACTTGCACGCGCCGTATCTGGGTGGAGAAGAAGTAGTGAGTAGCGGGTAGCGAGCAGCGAGGGGTGTAGGTCAGGTTTGCGGGGCGGGAGGGCGAGGGGCTCCTGCCGAGCCGCGAATGCGGAATCAGTGCCGCGACCGTGAGGGAGCGGTAGACGAGTAGCGAGCAGCGCGGGAAGTGGCGTACGTGGTCCGTCTCTTCTACCCTCGCTACTTTTCAGGGCAGGCCTGCTGAGCCCGCGATCGGGATGGCGTGGCTCTGTCCTGTGAAAGTGCAAGCATGGCTTGCGCACTCCAGATAGGAGTAGCCGTATGATACCTGTCATCGACCGCGAAAAATGCTCCGGGTGCGGGACCTGCGAAGAAGTCTGCCCACCCAGGGCGATAACGCTCAAGGGCGACAAGGCGTTCATCAATAAGAAACTCTGCGAAGAGTGCGGCGAATGCGCCGAGTCGTGCCCGGAAGAAGCGATCACCATCCCCGGCAAGTAGTGAAGTGCTCCGGCCGCTCTTTTCGCGTGACGCAGCACGGGTCTCAAGGTTGGACATGGGGCACGATGTTCTGGA
>JAVHLO010000487.1 GCA_031082105.1 Planctomycetota bacterium | reverse complement strand
AGGGCGGGGGTGAGGGAACTACGCTCTCCCCTCGCCAGTGCGCGCGCACCGCGACTCCATTCCGATGGGTCACGAGAACGCCCTCACCCTAACCCTCTCACAAAGGGAGAGGGAACCGTTTCGCCCTCACTCTAACCCTCTCCCAAAGGGAGAGGGAACCGCTTCGCCCCTTACTTCGGTTCCTTCTGCAACAGGTTCCGCAGCTCTTCTGCGGCCTTGTCCAACTGCGGATCGGCCGACTTCTTCTCGTCCGAATCGTTCACCTCAGGCGGTTTCGAGCCGTCATCCGTGCCCGGCGCGCGGATGATCTCTTCATCCGACCAGGCCTTCTGAAGCTCCTGCATCCCTTTCCGCGTCATCGGCACAACGAAATCCGGCTCGATCCCCCACTCGCCGCTATCCTGCGAATCCGGTGCGGCTTCGTCTTCATCGAACTCGAACGCGGGCCGCGACGGGCGGTCGATGCGCCTGCCTGACGGAGTGAAATAGCGAGCGATCGTCAGTTTGACGCCGGACCTATCCTCCGCGAACGTGAAGGTCTGCTGCACGGACCCTTTCCCGTACGTCTTCTGGCCAACGACAATCCCGCGTCCGCGGTCTTTCATTGCGCCGGCGAAGATCTCGGACGCGCTCGCGCTTCCGCCGTTCACCAGGACGGCGAGCGGAAAACCCGGCAGCGTGCCGCCGGATGTGGCCTCATGCCTCTTCGAGACACCCTTCGCCCGACCCTTGACCTCGACGATGAGCCCGCCGGAGAGAAACCTGTCGCATAGTTTTGTCGCCTCGTTGAGGAGCCCGCCGCCGTTGAAGCGGACATCGACGATGAGCGCCTTCATCCCCTGCGCGAGCAGCGACTTCACCGACTCGTCGAACGACTTCACCATGTCTTCCTGGAACGACGTGATGCGCAGGTATGCGATTTTCAACTCTTCGTCGACGAACCGTACGCCCTTGACGGTCTTCAGCTTTATGAGCGCGCGCTGCATCGTGATCCTGCGCGGCCCCTCGCCGGGATGGCGGATTACGAGGACGACTTCCGTTCCCGGCTCGCCTCTGATGAGACGCATCGCCTCGGTGACCGACATCTTCTCCGTCGACCGGCCGTCGATTTCGAGTATCTCATCTTCCGCGAGTATACCGGCCTCGAATGCCGGCGTGCCCTCGATCGGAGTAACGACCTTGATGAACGCGTCCTCTTTTGTCAGCACCATACCGAGACCGCCGAACTCGCCGCGGATATCGACCTCGAAATCCTCGAGTTCACTGGCCGAGAAGTACTGGCATTCCCTGTCGAGCGCGCCGACCATCCCGTTGAACGCGCCGTTGAAGACCCGGTCATCATCGACCGGTTCAATGTACATCTCCCTGATCCTGTCGCGCACGTCGAGCATTTTCCGGAGGTTGTCGACCGGCGGCCTTTCATCCAGGCCGACAAACTGCCTCACCGACGGCAGCAGGCTGAGCGCCATGACCGCGGCCAGCGTGAAGGGGAGTATCCACAGAAGGAAGAGGCGTGTCTTGGCTGCTTCGACCATGTTCGGTGAATCACAAAGAACGCCGGGACCGACAATTGACAATTGACAGTTGACCTGTGACACGTGATAGTCGATATGTCGATTCCTTGGGCGCGGTCAATTGTCACGTGTCAACGGTCACTTGTCAATGGTCAATTGTCACATGTCGACGGTCAGTTGTCGGATGCCGGCTTCCTGCTTCTGCGGGAACGACAGGGATGATTCTGCCAGGCACCCGCCGCCACGTCTCAGCGCGGCTTCCGCTCGAGCACACGATGTGCGGCGGCGACGATGTCTTTGGCCTCGAGCCCGTACTCGCGAAAGAGCTCGTCCGGCTCGCCGGACTGGCCGAATCGGTCGTCTATGCCGACCATCTCGACCGGGATCGGGCGCACGCGGGCCAGCGTCTCGCATACGGCGCCGCCCAGCCCGCCCATGATCTGATGTTCCTCCGCCGTGACGAACGCCCCGGTCTCCTCCGCCATCTTCAGGATGAGCTGTGTGTCGATCGGCTTTATGGTGTGGAGGTTGACGACGGCGGCGCTGATCTTCTCAGCGGCCAGTGTCTCGGCGGCCTGCAAGGCTGGCGAAACGAGCGCGCCGCACGCGACGATGGTGAGGTCTTTTCCGTTCTTCAGCGCAATACCTTTTCCGATCGTGAACCCGTCTTCCGGACGGGACACTGTCGGGACCTTTGCGCGGCCAAGCCGGACGTAGACCGGTCCGGTCATCGCCGCGACCGCGCGGATCGCGCGCTCGGTCTCGGGCCCGTCCGCCGGCACGATGACGGTCATGCCGGGGATCACACGCATCAGCGCGATGTCCTCGGTGGCCTGGTGCGAAGAGCCGTCCGCGCCGACCGATATCCCGCCGTGGGTGCCGACGATCTTCACGTTGAGCCGGCCGTAGCCGATCGTGTTGCGGACCATCTCCCACGCCCTGCCGGTCGAAAACACGCAGAACGAGCTGACGAACGGTATCTTCCCGCACGCGGCGAGCCCGGCGGCGATGTCCGTCATGTTCGCCTCCGCCACGCCGGTCTGGAAGAACCGGTCCGGGAATTTCTTGGCGAAGTCATCGACCTTCGTCGATTTCGCCAGGTCCGCTGAAAGGGCGACGATCCGCTCGTTCTGCGCGCCGAGCTCGGCAAGCACTTTGCCATAGGCGTCACGGGTTGCGATCATCACGGTTCAAGAGTCCAAAGAGGTCAAAGAAGCCGGCCATGAAGTTGCAGCGCGAAGAAAACCGCAGGCATCGCGGGCCGCAGTCATGGCAGTCCGTCAAGAGAGCCCAGCCGTCGGCTTTGGAGCGTCAAAGCCGCAGCTTTAACCTTCGATCGCCGCCCCGAACAAACAACCCCCTGAATCCCCC
>JAVHLO010000486.1 GCA_031082105.1 Planctomycetota bacterium | reverse complement strand
TTTTCTGGATTCCCGCTTTCGCGGGAATGACATGTCCACGTTTCTTCATGAATAGCGCGGGCTAGCCCCTTACGCGCAGAACGGTCGAAACCGGGCACGCGCTGCAGCCCGCCCAACCTCGACCGCAGAAGTCGTCGTGAAACTGCACAAAACCCAGGTGCCCGATGACCGTTGCGGCAAGCCTGCGTTCGCCGACCCGCGAGCCCGGACCGAAGATACGGTGGCGGGCCAATCGGATTGACGCGTTCTCCGGCACCGCGCGCATCTGCCGCAGGTGAGTCTGCACTCTTCGCTCCAGCTCGCCGTCCTTATTGTGCCGGGCCCGCGCGACGAGCAGCGGAAACACGACATTTACGATCGCGATCCGCGCCCATTGGTCCCCGAGTAGCGCAGTCCCGCCGCGCAACGCGTGTCGTCCCGGCTTCACGCGCTTGCTCAAGTAGCCGGCGGGCGCGATCCGCAATCTCCGAGCCAGCCGGACGTGCACGGAATCCCGGCTTACGCTACCGGCCGGGCCGCCACGAACGTCCACGGAAGCGATCTCGACCAGGTCGTCGAAGAGTTGATCGCCCGACCCGCCGCAGAACAGCCGCGCCGCACCGGCGAGCCTGCGCTCGGGCGTGTGCGCGGGCCTCGTTGCGTGCCGCACCGGCATCGCACGCCCGGTCGGCTCATCGAGACCCACTGCGGGGAGCAGACGAAGGTACTTGGCTGTCTGCACGTCATCCCGAGACCCGCCGGTCCCGGCCTGCCGGCCCAGCCCCGCGCACCAGAGCAGCGCACATTCCGCCGCCTCCTCGGGTGGCGTTGCGCCCGATCGCTCACGCGCCAGCGCGCGCAGACTGCGCAAGGGCAGACGTTGTGCGATGGAATCGAAATACTGCCGGTTCGCCCGATAGCCCAGCGCGCCCATCAGTCCCCTGTACAAGGCCTCCTCGGGCGACACGGCGCGAAGCCATTCCGCAAAACGCGAGATCTTCCGCCTCAGTCGCCATTCGCCGGCCAGCCTGACCATGTCCTCCATCTGGCTGCGCGCGGAAGGACTCCTACGCACGAACCCACGACAGAAGCCTGATCCCGCATCGGCGAACTGGGGATACTGCGACAGGTCCAGCGAGTCCGCAAGTTCCTCAATCCCGCGGTCAAGGAACCTCGAGAGGATCAACAGCGGGATCTTCTTTCCGCGCGCGTCAACATGGCCGGGGCCGCTCCGATCGTCCCAGAGGGCAACGTGCAACACCACCGAGCCAAACCGGGGGTCGCTCCCGTGCCCGTGCCTGTTCCAGTCATTGGAATATACATGGACCTCGACATCGCCGTTAGTCTGTCGCCCACCGATCATGAGGGCCGCGTGCGAAAAATCAGGCCCCGCGCCGGACCTGTTCCAGATGCCCGGGAACAGCACTTCGATGGGCTGTCCGGCTTCGCAATGGAGCCCTTCGCGTCTGAACAGGTGATCGTACCAGACGCAGTGGAGGTGGCGCTCGTTGACGTGTTCACGCGGATGCCGCCCGGACCGATGCGCGTCTGTGAATCGGTCGCGGACGGACTCTCGGAGAGATCCAAGGACCTGAGCAACGTAGTCCGGATAGCCTCGCATCATCCAGTCGCCAGAAGGGGCGCAGGCACATCCGAAACCGGCGCGCCGCACGACAGGAATGCCGGCTCGGTGTCAGTACGGGCCGTCCACCGGATGCCTAACGCCAGGAAGGGCTATGGTCGACCCGGGCGCTGCCAGTCAGCCTCACCTCTCCCGTGCCGTCGGCGTTCATCACAAAGATCTCCTGGTTCTTTGCGCCCTTTTCCTCAACACCCCTGACGAAGGCAATCTTCGTCCCGTCCGGCGACCAGCACGGCATCGCGTCGTGAAACTTGTTGTTCGTGATGCGCGTCTGGGCCGAGCCGTCCGGCGACATCACGTAGATCTCCCAGCATGTGTCGCGCGTGCTGGCAAAGAGGATCTTCGACCCATCCGGTGAAAACGAAGGATAGTAGTTGTGCGGCACGTTTGTGAGCTGCTCGGCGACCCCCGAATCGTTTCGCGAGAAGATATGCTGCGGCGCGCCCTTCTTCAAATAGTGCGAGAACAACATGGTACAACCGTCGGGCGAAATGTCCGGAGTCCAACAGGCCACGAAGTGGCCCTCCACCTCAACCTTGCGGAGGCAGAGTCCGTCCCGCCTGATACGGTGAAACTCCCGGGGTGGTTCACCCTGCCCATCCGTGGTGCGGTGTATCGTAAAGACCAGCGTTTCTCCCGAAGGGTCCCACGTGGGACCACCCTCCTCAAGCTGCGGATCGTTGTTCGTCAACCGCCGCTCGTGCTTTCCATGGACATCTACGATGAACAGGTCGGGCCTGTTGCTCCGCAGGGATACGAATGCGATCCAGCGACCGTCAGGCGAGACCGAGGGGTCGGCGTCGTAGAAGTCGTTCTTCGTGAGCTGCCGCACGTCCTTCCCGTCCTCGGTCATCGAGAAGATCTCCTGCTCGCCATCACGGTCGGAAATGAAGTAGATCCTGTTGTGAGCCGGCTCGATCTTGTCGAGATGCTCGGGCCAGCCCATCGAGAGGAGACACCTGCGGCACTGGAGCTCGGCATGCGCGCACGGTTCACATATCGACTCGCCGATCGACGCGTCGAGCGTGGCCGTCCCGCAAATCCGACACTTCTGCGGCTTGGCATTCGGATCCGGAGGCTCCTCTTGCTTGCCGGCCGTCTCGATGGCACAGGCGTTGCAGAGGGTACGCATTTCCTGCCCGCTCCCCGTGTTCTGCGGGAAACACCAGACCAGCGGGGCGCACGTCACAGCAAGAAACGCAACCGCCGAGATGAGACTCAAACAGACCGGTCGGTCACAGGACCGCAACATAGTGCGTCTCCT
>JAVHLO010000485.1 GCA_031082105.1 Planctomycetota bacterium | reverse complement strand
AGCACGAACTCTCAGGCTTGCGGGGGGCAAAGGGATCATCCACCACCATGCCTGCACAAACGACTCCTCCATAAGTTGACATCTGAAAGGGCGAAAGCTATACTATGAGTCTTGAGGATGGTTCCGACGGCCGGGGCCTGCGCAGCAGTCTTGCAGGATCCTTGCGAAAGATCCGAAATCTGCAATCCAAAATACGAAATCGTCTGCCGGAGGGGTCTGGATGTTGAGCGGGATCACGAACCTGGTTTGCCTGGTGTTCTTCTCGGCGCTGCTGCAGTATACGTACCTCGTTGACAGACAGCTTTTCATCCTCAGCGCGCTCATCGGGCTCGGTTTCATCCTGACCCTCGCGAAGCTTGACCGAATCGAAGTCTCTCTTTCAGAGGCTCGAAGACAGCAGCAGACCGGTGCGCTTGCCAGGTTTCTCCTTTTTCTCCTGGCGTGCGGGCTCGTGGTCGGGATTTCACTTCTGGTTCACCACCTGTACGCGGCGGGCGTACTGGACGTCAAGGTGTCGAGTTGCCCCGCACCCCAGCCGGCCCAGACCGTCCTACCGACGCGGTCCGGCGACAAGGATGGAAAGGCCGCCGACGAATCGAAGGCTGCGAACACGAAAGACGGAGGCGGGAAGGCGAAGCTCGTGGGCATCGAAGAAGGTTCCGGCGGAAGGGACAGGTGAACACGCCGCGCGAAATTGAGAGTCCGGTAGTCAGGAGAAGAGCATGGAGATCAAGTGCAACAGGACGTTACTGGTTCAGGCGATGCAGGTGGTGCAGACCGTCGTTGCCTCACGGACACCGATCCCAATCCTGCAGAACGTGAAGCTGACGGCATCCAAGAAGGAGCTGCAGATTTTCGGCAGCGACCTCGAGGTGGGCATCCGCTACACGGTTCCGCTGATCGCTTCGGAAGGCGAAGGCAGCGCCGTTGTTCCGGCCGACAAGATCGCCAGCTACGTGCGCGAGATGTCCGACGACGAGGTCCGTATTGTCCTCAAGGCCGCCGGCGCGGAGATCGTCGGCGCCAACTGCAATCTGAACATCGCCGGGTCGGAACCGGCCGATTTTCCGGCGTTCCCCGAGTTCGATGTGAAGTCTGACGTCCGTGTCGCGGCAAAGGACCTCGTCGAGATGGCCCAGAAAACGGTCTTTGCCGCGTCCCGTGAACCCACGAGGTACGCATTGACAGGGGTGCTGCTTGAAACGCAGGACGACGAACTCCGGATGGTTGCGAGCGACGGCAAGCGACTGGCGTATGCGAAGAGACAGGTCGACCGCGGGCTAGGTTCCAAGTTCCACATCGTGGTTCCGCCAAAGGCGCTCCAACTGCTCGAGAAGAGCGCCGCGGCCAGAGGGCTTCTCAGCGGCCCGACGCGCCCGGAGGGCGGCAAGGGCGCAAAGGAAAAGGAGAAGGACAAGGAAGGGTTCGTACGGTTGAACCTTGAAGAGAACCAGGTGAAGATGCTGCTCGACGGCGTGATGATTTTCTCGCGCCTCGTGGAGGGCAGTTTTCCCAATTACGAAAACGTGATCCCGAAGGGGAACGACAAGCGGGTCCAGGTGGCGACCGAAGAGCTTGCCGCCGCGATGCGCCGGTTGTCGGTGCTCACGACCGACAGGATGCGGGCCGTCACGCTGAATCTGGCCAAGGGCAAACTGCTCCTTGTGTCGAAGGAAAAAGAGGTCGGCGAGGTCCACGAAGAGATGGCTGTAAAATACGACGGCGACGATGTGCTGGCCTCCTTCAACGCCGACTACTTCCTCGACGTGCTCCGGGTGGTCGGCTGTCCGGAAGTGACACTCGAACTGAAGGATCCGGAGACGGCCTGCGTCATCAAGGCGAAACACGATTTCGTCTACCTCGTGATGCCGCTTTCCCTGCCGGAGTAGGACGGGGAAGACGGTGAAGTCGAACGTCCGGCGTGTCGGCGTCGACTTCACGGGCTTCGCCGGCCTGCCCGACTCGTCATTCCCGGTTGCTGGGACTGTATTGTGGAAGCTCGGAAAGCGCCGCGACCGACTGCGCAGAAGGTGGGCGACATTGCCGGCTCCATTCTGCGCAGGTTCCGGCCGCAACATGGAAAACAGATCGACGCCCTGCGGTCCGCATGGGCCGCGTGCGTGCCCCCCGCACTGTCCGCGCACACTAGGGTCGTTTCCTTCTCGAACGGAAAACTGCTTGTTGACGTAGATTCGCCGGCCGCGCTCGCCCAGATCGACGGCTTCATGAAACCGCAGATACTCGACTGCCTGAAGAAGAACTGTCCGGACGTGAATTTCTCCTCATTGCAGTTGCGCCATTCCGTTTCCTCAGGACGCGCGAATTGAGCTGCCGATCAACCGCGCAACGGACAGCGCAGTATCGAAATCCCCGTTGGTGTTGCCGATGATGGCAGATAAAGAAACACCCAGACAGGCTGATGTGCCTGAGCCTCGTCCAGAGGATGAGCCGGCGGACACGGCCGTGCCGGGCGAGGACGTCAGCGGCTACGATGCAAAGCACATCAAGACGCTCGGCGGCATTGAAGCCGTGCGGACGCGGCCGGCCATGTACATCGGCGACACGGGCTCAAGGGGGCTCCACCACCTCGTCTACGAAGTCGTCGACAACAGCATCGACGAGGCCATGGGGGGATACTGCGACAACGTCGCCGTCAAGGTGCATTCGAACAACAGCGTGAGCGTGGTCGATAACGGGCGCGGAATCCCGGTCGACCTCCACGAGGAGCAGCAACGACCCGCGCTCGAAGTGGTCATGACCATGCTTCACGCCGGCGGCAAGTTCGACCACAAGTCATACAAGGTTTCCGGCGGGCTCCACGGAGTCGGGATCTCGGTGGTGAATGCCCTCAGCGAGTGGCTCGAAGTGGAAGTCTGGCGGGGCGGGCATG
>JAVHLO010000484.1 GCA_031082105.1 Planctomycetota bacterium | reverse complement strand
CCCCGAGTGGCCGGTAGCGGGTTGCGCATTTTGGAGCGTCAAAGCCGCAGCTTTGACCTTCCCTTCCGCCTAGTGCAGATATTCAGAGTCAAAGCTGCGGCTTTGACACTCCATATTCGCCAGTGGGGAATTCCTGTTCTTTGCCGACCGAGGTGATATGAAACGATTCCGGAGAGTCTTTGGCGGACTCCTCGTGCTGGCGACGATGCTGTTCCTCTGTACGCGCTACGGTTCGATCCTCAAGCGCGATCCGGAACCCGCAAAGGCCGAGCCGGAACCCGTCGATCTCCCCGTACAACTGCTCAGCCCGACTCATTGCGCCAGGCTTGTCGTCGAGATCGACTATGTCAAGGGCTGCAAGCCGTCCGATTGCGCGATCGACGGCCTGAAAGAGATGCTCGGCAAGTTCTGCGACAAGCCCGCGGGGATCGAGGTCGTTGTCGATGAAGAGCTGACGGACATCGAGCCGCGCGCGGCGATCAGCGATGCGAACTGCGCGGAGCTTCGAAAGCAACACGAGAGCCTCCGAGCCGGAGAGAAGACGGCCAAGCTCTATGTGCTCTTTGTGCCGTTCCTGTCGGATTACAAACACCGGCAGAAAGGCAGCCGGGGCTGGTGTCGCGAGGATCTCATCGTGATCGCGCGCGAGGAGCTGCGAACATACGCCTTCGCCTTTATCACTCTCGCCAAGGTGGAACGGCGGGTGCTCGTTCACGAGGCCGGCCACGCACTGGGCCTCGTCTCCAACGACAAACACGAGTACCGGGCCCACTGCGTGGACCCGACGTGCGTCATGTACTACGACCTCGATTTCCGGTCGGTAATCGCCAACCTGCTGCCGGCGGTCCTCGGTTCGCTCCCCTACGATTTCTGTTCCGATTGCAGGGCGGACATGAAGAAGACCCGTGAAGGTCGGTAAGTTTGTCGATTTTCGATTTTAGACTTGCGATTTTGGATTGCGTACTGTAGGAGGCAGCTCCAGCTGCCGACCGGCCGCTTGAGAAAGCCAGGAAAAAGCGCCGTCGCCGCTCCGCTCTGCCGGCCCACTCCATGGCTCGGTCATTCGTCTTTTTGGAGCGCGGCGGCAAGCCCGCAGGCGCGACGCCGCTTTGCCTTTCACGCGACCGCCCGGCAGCGCCGGGGAACGAAAGAACGAATGAACTGAAGAACGGAGAAACAAATCCATGCACAGACCTTTCGACCCCACTTCTTCCGGGTTTACACGCGCGCTGCTCGCGTCGGTCTGCGCGATGCTCGCCATGCAGTGTTGGCTCTCTTCGGCGGAGAAATTCCCCGAACCGCCGGGCAAGTATGTCCCGCTCGATGCCGAGCATGCAAAGGAGACGCGCACCTTCTCCTCGGACCAGAAGATCGTCGCGGCGTATTATTTCTACTGGTACGACTCCAAATCGAAGGCGCACATCGTCGACGGCGACGGCAGCGACGCGCTTCAGGATCATCCGGCGACGATGGACGGGTTCAGCTACGCCCTGCCCGCGTGGCACAAGAAGGAAATCTGCGACTTGACCGCCGCGGGGATCGATATCGCGCTGCCGGTCTACTGGGGCACGCCTGGTGGCTGGGAAGGATGGTCCAACCAGGGGCTCGCGTGCCTGGCGACGGCGCTCGAGGAGCTTGAAAACGAAGGCAAGCCGGTCCCGGCGATCGGCATGTTCTACGACACAACTACGTTGTCGTTCGTGACGAAGCATCAGCCGAACAAGGACGGCGCGGACCTGACCACGGAAGACGGAAAGGAACTGTTCTACTGTACGATGCGCGATTTCTTCTCGCTCATCCCGCCGCGGTTCTGGGCGCAGATCGACGGCAAGCCGGTGGTCTGGCTGTACTCGGCGGGCTGGTGTTCGGCGTTCGACCGGTCCGCGTTCGAGCACCTCGACAGGCGATTCAAAGAGGACTTCCAGGGCAAGACACCATACGTGGTCCGCGAAGTCTCCTGGAACCGGCCGTTCCGCAAAGGCGGCGGCGTGCCGGTCTCGGATGCGAAGATCGCCACCGACAACTCCTACCAATGGGGCGCGGCCCTCGCAGGACCGCTGATCCACGGTGTCGCGGCGATCGGGCCGGGCTACAACGACTCCGCCGTACCCGGGCGCACGACCCCGATCCGGGATCGTGAGGACGGCGGTTTCTACGAACGGAGCTGGTTTGCAGCGCTCAAATCGAAGCGGAAGATCGTTGTTGTCGAGACGTGGAACGAACTCCACGAAGGCACCGATATTTGCGAGACGAAGGAGTATGGTCGGAAGTATGTCGAGTTGACTGCGAAGTACGTCCAGCACTTCAAGAAAGGCACGACACCGCCGAAACCGGAGGGACGATACACGGACGCCAATCAGGTCCGCGTCGAGTTCGGCAAAGACCGCGAGATCCCCGACGGACTGCAATTGGTCCGGTGCGAAGACGGGCTGACCGAGTTGAACGAGACGGGCGAGGGCTGGGCGCTCCGATCATGCAAGAACAAGTTCGGCGACTGGCGCTACATCTATTTCGCCGTGGACGACAGCTTCGCGTTTTTCGAAGACGAGACATTCACGGTGGTTCTCGAAGTGGCCGCGTACTGGGACTGCGGTTTCACGATCCAGTACGATTCGAACGACGCGTCGGCGCCCCTTGACGGGGCGTACAAGGACGGCCCTCGCAGCAAGGCCGGGCCGGGTTTCTCCGAGGTGAGGCTTGAACTCGATCGCGCCTGTTTCTCGAACCGCCAGAACGGCGGGGCCGATTTCCGGATAGCCGTTGCGGGCTACGATCTGTTTGTGCGCAAGATATCCCTCCTGCGCGTATCGCAACCACGGTAGCAGCCTGTCCGAGCAGTGCCGAAATGCGCGGGGTTTGGGCCGTTTTCCAGGAGTCTGGATATTGGAGGC
>JAVHLO010000483.1 GCA_031082105.1 Planctomycetota bacterium | reverse complement strand
TGCTGCATCTCGACGATGACGTTGTCGATCTGTGCGGAGACCTGGGCGGGGTTGGCCATGGTCAGCGCGTCGTCGCGGATGAGCTTCAGCGTATCCTCGAGCGTCTGCAGGTTCGCCTCCAGCAGCGCGCGGTTCTCTTCGGCGCGCTTGACCCGGGCCAGCCGCTGGTTGAGCACGTCGAGGTTGCTCTTCTTGACCTCCCTGACCTTGTCGGAGGTCGTACCCTGCTTGATGTCGCGTTCCAGCTTCTTGATGCTCTCCTCTATGTCGTCGCTGCTCGTGCTATTAAGGTACTCGCCGATGCTCGCGAGCGAGCACATCATCCTGAGGTACGAGGCAAGGAGGTAGTCCAGCTTCAGCAGCGACTGCTCCAGCATCGGACGCGTGAGCGAGTCGGCGACGTCTATCTGTCTCTGCACTTTGCGGCAGATCAAGTCAAGTTCACGGTATCTCTCCTGATCGTGCTGCGAAAGCCGTCTCACCATCAGTTCACGTTCCTGCTCCGCTTCGACCTTTTTTTCCTTGTTCGCCTCGGCGTCGACTGAGCGCTGGAACCGTCTGTTCTGCGGCAGGAAGTAGAGCCACAGCGATTCCAGCCCGCCCGCAAGCGCGAGAAAGCCCCAGTTCTCGGTGATGACGGAGGCGACCCCGAGCCCGATAAGCGGGATCAGGTTGTGCCAATTCCAGAAGGCTTTCTTCAAGTATCTGTATCTGTCTTCGGCCATTTGGTCTGTCCCGAGTTGACGGTGCTTGAGCCGGGAAGCCGCATCACAGGGCGTTCGTTCGACCCTCACCCTAACCCTCTCCCAGAGGGAGAGGGGATTGCGTCACAGGGCGTTCGTTCGACCCTCACCCTGACCCTCTCCCAGAGGGAGAGGGGATCCAGGCTATCTCGCTTTTTCCACCTTCCGGCTGATCTCGTTGACGATTGCGGAGAACTCGACCGTCCGCTGCTGTTCTGCGGCCTTTCCCGAGGGAGAAGGCACGCGGACCTCCTCAATGATGGTCCCGGGCGAGCCGCTCATTATGTAGATGCGGTCGCCCAGATAGACAGCCTCCGCAATGTCATGCGTGACCAGGAAGACGGTGGCCTGCACTTCGCGCCACAGTTGCACGAGCAGGTCCTGCATCTCCCAGCGTGTAGTGCGGTCGAGCGCACCGAACGGCTCATCCATGAGGATGATCTTCGGCTTCACGGCGAGTGTCCGCGCCAGAGCCACGCGCTGCTGCATGCCGCCGCTCAGCTCGTTCGGGTACTTGGATTCCGCGCCGGCAAGTCTCACCTTCTTGATCCATTCGGCGGCGACCGCGCGCCGCTCCTCGCGGGGTATCCCCTGCAGCTCCAGACCGAATGCAACGTTGTCAAGCACGTTGTAGCACGGATAGGAGCTATAGCTCTGGAAGACCATGCCGCGGTCCGGTCCCGGACACGTGACGGGTCGGCCCTTTACGAGGACCGTTCCGGACGTCTGCGGCCATTGCGGTTCGAGACCCGCGATAATCTTCAGCACGGTCGACTTGCCGCACCCGCTCGGGCCAAGCACCGCGATGAACTCCCCCTTGTCCGGCAGATCTTCCACGGCGAAATCGACGTCTTTTATGGCGACATGTTCCTTGCCGGTCCGCTGGTCTCGAAACACCTTCGTAACGCCGTCGAAGTAGACGACGAAGTTGCTGCGATCCGGCTGCGGCGGTTGCGGCGCCGGCTGGGGCGCGGGTTGAGGAACAGGTTGTGGAGGTTGTCCGAGCATCACTATTCCTGCACGTAGGGGAACAGCAGCCTACCCAACTTTTTGAAGCCGAAGTCGATCGTAATCGCGACTGCCACGATCACCAGCAGCGCGGCATAGACCTCGTCCATCTGTCCCCTGCGCTGGCTTGTGGACATCATGAATCCGATGCCGTACTTGGCGTCAACAACCTCGGCCAGGATGATGTATCCCCAGCCGATGCCGTAGACGAGCCTGAGCGCGGCGTAGATATCGCACTTGGCGACGGGTACGAGCACCCTGGTTACCGCCTGCCAGCGCGTGGCGCCGAGTGTGTAGGCCGTCTGGAGGTAGATATCATCTACCCTGTCAACCGCGCGCACGATGAGGGGCAGAAGGCCGACAAAGATGGCGATCGTCAGAAACAGTATCTTCTGGCGTTCATCCCCGTAGATGGCGATTGTGATCGGCACGAGCGCGGCGACCGGGATGTAGCCGCCGACGATCGCGATGGGGTTGGCCAGCGCCCTCACCTTCGTGAACGCCCCCATTGCGATTCCGAGCGGAATGGCGACGAGCGCCGCAATGAGGAATCCGCCTGTGACCCTGGCCAGGCTGACGAGGATACCGCGCATCAACCCTTTCTCCCTGTGCAGCGTTGGGTATGCGGACAGCACTTCCCCCGGGCTCGGCAGGATGAGCGGCGAAATCATCCTCTTCTCCGGGGCGCCGGAAGTGACGGCAAACCATAGGAGCAGGATGACGGCCACGGTGGCAGCGCCGAGAAAGACCGCGAGCCACATCGGCACGGGCTCGCGAATCCGCAGGACCCGCAGCGGGTTGCAGCGCATGACCAGGTTTTTCAACGCAGAGGCCATTTCTTCTACTCAAAGTGCCGGGGCGCATGACTCTCATGCGCCCGGCGCTTTCGCCCGTCGCGCTTTCCCTATCGGCATCGGTCGCCGCCCGCACACCCGACGATCTTGGAGGGCGCCACTCGGCGTCGCCCGCGCACACCCACATAGAACCTCGGAGGCTGCAAAGCCTGCGGCACATGTCCGTAGACAGCTCAGGCTGGCCCGCTCGCGGCTTAATGCCCCCTATTGGTCCGGGTCTTCTTCCTCCCCTTCCTCCTCCCCTTCCTCCAGCGGTGGATATAGCTCTTGCCGGAGCAATTCCGCCT
>JAVHLO010000482.1 GCA_031082105.1 Planctomycetota bacterium | reverse complement strand
CCCCAGTTCAAGAAGATCTTCGACAGCCTGGGGGTGCCGCTTCCGCTGCCCACCAAGGTTCTGCTCGGGATAAGCGCCTTCATGACGAACTACTATTGGGTCCTTGCAACCGTGGCGGTAGGTCTCTTTCTGGCGCTCCGTTCGTATAAGAAGACCAAGATGGGCCGACGGCACTTCGACTGGTTCTTCATGAAGGTGCCCGTCTTCGGCCCGCTCGTCCGCAAGGTCTGCGTCGCGCGCTTTTCCCGGACGTTCTCCACGCTGATCAAGAGCGGCGTGCCCATCCTGGGCGCCCTCGAAATCGTAGCTGCCACGTCCGGAAACGCGCTCCTTGAAGACGCGATCATGAACTCGCGCGAGAGCATCAAGCGGGGCGAGACCCTGGGAGAACCGCTCTCCAGGACGACCGTCTTCCCCGTCATGGTGACCAAGATGATAAGCATCGGGGAGAAGACCGGCGCACTCGAACAACTCCTCGAGAAGATCGCGGAATTCTACGACCAACAGGTCAAAGCCACCGTGAAGGCGCTCACCTCGCTTATCGAGCCCATGCTCATAGGACTCATGGGCGCGGTCGTCGGTGGTATCGTGCTCGCCATATTCCTGCCGATCCTGTCAATTCAGGAAGCGGTCCGCAAAAAATAGCCGACCCGAATCAGCCACACTACTACCGCAAAGAACGCAAAGAGCGCAAAGCGGACCGAAGAGCTTTGCGCTCTTTGCGTTCTTTGCGGTGAGCGAATTGACCGGAGTATGGAAATCGGAGATCGAAATTTGGGACTTCGAGCGCAGGGGGACACAGCCTGGACGCCGCGTGAGCGCGTGGAACTCAGACAGACGGTGCAGGCCGGGCGGCTCCACGCGCGCCTCCTCTGGCTCACTGTTCTGCGGGTCGTCGCGGCCTTCCTCGTCCTCGGAGCCGTCCTCCTCCAGAAGATCGGCGGCAGGCAGCTCTTCCAGCGAGACCCCACCGAGGCATACTACGTCATCCTCGCGGCATGCATCTTGAGCGTCGCATACCTCGTTGCGTTCCGGTGGATCTGCAACGACAGGGACCACGCAACGTTCCAGATAGGGATGGACGTCGTCTTCGAATCGCTCCTTGTCTACTTCACGGGCGGGGTGGACAGCATCTTCGCGTACCTCTTCTTCGCCTCGATCCTCGCCGCCGCGCTGCTCTCCTCCACGCGCATGGCGGTCCTGCTCGCGTCGCTCGCGACGATCCTGCTCTCCTCGGTGACCATCATATACTTCTACAGCGGATTGGAAGGGATCCGGCTCCCGTACTTCGCCGTCCCCAACGTGCCGTCCGAGTCGATCCACCACGGCAACCTGAATTTCGTCCTGACCTACCTGTTCTTCTTCGCCCTTTCCCTGCACCTCGTGGCATTTCTCAGCGGGCGGCTGGCGGCGGAGCTGGGCAGGGTCAGGATCGTCAACGATGAAATCCTGGACAACATCGCCGGCGGAGTGCTGGCGGTGGACGTCAACGGAATCATCGCGTTCATCAACACGCAGGCCAAGCGGATGTTCGCCGTGCCGGGCGACGAAAAATGGTCGGGAAGGCACGTCGAGGAGCTTTTTCGGAGAGTCATGGCCCCCGCGCCGGGCCGTTCCGCGGAAGGACGCGCGGATGCGGGCGCAACGCCGGCACCGGGTCGGCCTGCGCCCGGTCCGGAGACATTGGACTCGGCTTCCGCCGACGGACAGGGCTCGTGGCGAAGCCTGCTTGACGCGCTTGTGAGCGGCACGCCCGCCGACTGGGGTATCGAAGTGACGGGCCGCGACGGCAAAAGCATGCCCGTGGAAATCGTCACCACCCTGCTGCAGGACGCCGAGGGCCAGCCCAGGGGCACAATCGCCTTTCTGCACGACGTTTCACTCAAGAGGGACATAATCAAGGCGCGCGCGCATATCGAATCGCTCAGGTTGGTCGGCCGGTTCGCCGCCGGGATGGCGCACGAGCTCCGCACACCTCTGGCCGCCGTGCGCGGCTGCGTGCAGGAACTGTCGGAAAACCATGCGCCGACATCGGAAATGGGGCGCAAGCTGCTCGAAATAGTGCTCAAAGAGTCGTCCCGGCTCAACCGGATCGTCACTGACTTCGTCGAGTTCACCCGCGACAGGCCCATCGACCGGGTCGAAACCGACCTGCACGGGCTCGTCGAGGAGGTCGTCATCCTGATGAAGCGGGGCGACCTCGGGCGCGACGCGAATATCGCCGTCGAGATACCTGACGGGCTGAGGGCGTGGATCGACCCCGAGCAGATGAAGCAGGTGCTCGTGAACCTCATCCAGAACGCGCTGGAGTCGTTGCCTGGCAAGCCCGGCAGAGTGGCCGTCAGGGGCCGCATGCAAGCGGCGGGGGCGGAAGACGGACAGAAAAAGGTCCTCATCGAAGTGGCCGACACCGGGCGCGGCATCCAGCCGGAGGAGATGGAGGACATCTTCGAGCCGTTCTTCTCCACCAAACCTGCCGGGACGGGCATGGGGCTGGCGATTGCGCAACGGATATGCGAGACGCACGGTGGCGATATCGAGGCCCGGTCGACCCCGGGCGGCGAGACCGTCTTCACGATCACGCTTCCGGCCCTGGAGGCGTGAGGGGGGAACGGATTTTGGATTTTGGATTTTAGATTGGGGATTTGGAGCGTCAAGGCCGCAGCTTTGACCTTGAACTCCAGCGCCGAACCGACAACCCCCTGAATCCCCCTTTGCCAAGGGGGACTTGCCGCGACGGCTTTTGGAGCGTCAAAGCCGCAGCCTTGACCTTCGAGGCGTTGCCGGGCGTGGCCGACCGCGCGAGTTCGCCGATATGCATTGCCGCTGACCCGACTTGTCTATGAAGAAGCGTGAAAATGTCATTCCCGCGGAAGCGGGAATCCAGAGAACAGT
>JAVHLO010000481.1 GCA_031082105.1 Planctomycetota bacterium | reverse complement strand
CCATTTTCTGGCGGCTTGACACGCTGGGGAAAGCGTGGTATGCTGTGTGGCGAGTCGAAGAAATCGCTGTGTCTCTTGTGATGACATGGAAATACCGGTCGAGAGAGGGCACGGCATTCAAGACCCAGTCGAGCGAAGGATAAGATTCTGTGAGAACCGCCAAATGTCCCGAATGTAGCACCAGATTTGACGTCTCGCAGTACGAACCTGGAAAGAAGCTGCGGTGCGGTCGCTGCAAGGCGATCATGACCGTGCCCGCGGCCGATTCCGAGGGCGGCGAGGCCCCGTCCGGCGTTTCGAAACCGGCCGCCACGACCGCGTCCGGCTCCACCGCGGGGCCTTCGACGCGTTCCTTGCGGCGGTCGACCGAGCCGCCCCAATCCGACGAGGGCGGCGGTTCGGAAGCTGCGACTGCGCCGCGGCGCGGCACATCGTCGGTGCTGCGGAAAGGCAAGACTGCGGCGCCGCCGGTCTCCAAGTCAGGCACACGCCGGTTCCCCCGCGGTGACACCGCGCCCGCAGACAAGAAGTCGAAGAAGAAACTCGCCATCATCATCGCCGCGATTGCCCTCGTAGTTTTCGGGCTGGTGTATGCCTTCCGCGACGAAAACGGCGCGCCGGTCGACCCTGACGCCGCCGCCAGGGTCCAGCTCAGGCTCGAATTCTCACAGAGAGAGGCCACGGTCGATCGGAGCGATGCGGAAGGGCTCTTCAGCCTCTACAACTGGTGTTGTCAGCGCCCCGACCTGTTCGCCTCGGACGCCGAGGAGGTGTTGCGAAAGGCGCTGGCGGCCGCGCCAGAACATGCCGGCGCGACGGCCGCGATGAAATCGACCTACGGCCAGAAGCTGGCGCGGGCGGAGAAGGAGAACTCCGATACCGCGTGGGTGGCGCTCGGCGAGTTCTGCGAGAAGTTCGGTCTTAAGACCGAGTGCGAAAATGCCGCCAACCATGCGTTGGAGCTGAACAAGGACAACGCCCGCGCGCACGAGCTGCTCGGCCACGTCGCTACCACGAACGAGTTGGGCGAGACCGTGTGGCTGACTAAGGAAGAGATCGAAGACAGGGACACGGTCTACAGGATCGGACCGCGCGAGAAGTTCATCAACAACCTCAGCGAGAAGACGTACGGCGAGGTCTTCGAGCGCGTACCGCTCTGGGAATGGCGGAAGAGGTCGAAGTACCGCGAGGCAGAGTGCAAGGAAGGATGGATGTTGCGCGACTACGAGCCGTACGTTATCTTCCTCGAAAAGGACGCGCAGATCAAGGAGGACATGTTTGAGGGCGTCTATGATACCCTCGGCAAGCTGTCGAAGGTGTTCTTCAGCGCCTACCTGGGCGAGGAGGAGCCGAAGACGATGGTCGAGGAGCTCATGGCGGTGTTCATCTTCAAGAACCGCGAATCGTTCCTGCGTCGCACTGGCGCGAAGGAGTATGTTGGCGCGTACTTCACGGGTGAAAGGCAGGCGTTGATGGTCCCTTACGCCAGGCACTCTAAGGAGAGGGAACGGCTCCTCTTCCACGAGGGCGCCCACCAGCTCGTGGACTTCGTCGCGCGCAAGGGCGGGGGCGTCCCGCGCCCGTTCTGGTTCGAAGAAGGGGTCTCAACCAATTTCGAGGCGCTCTGCAACATCAAGAGCGATGTGGACCCGCTCATCGGGATCGGCTCGGTCCACTATCTATTCACCGTGAAAGCGGCGATCTCGACCAAGAAACACAGGCCGTTCAAAGAGATGATCGAGATGAGCTACGGCGAGGGACAGAAGTCCGATGACGACCGCGGCAACAACTACGCCCAGTCCTGGGCCATGGTCCATTATCTCTACAACTACGAGAACGGAAAGTACCGCGAGAAATGGAGGGAGTACTTCAAGGACATGACCTCAGGAAAGAGCGGGTTGAGCCTCTTCGAATCACACTTCGGCGACGCAACGGAGCGCGAGAAGGAATGGGAGAAGTTCATCCTGTCCCTCGGTCAATAGGATCCTGAGTCCACAAGATCTGAAACAGCATTCAAGATCTTGTCGACCCGGAAACCGCCAAGACGCCAAGGAAATCAAGAAAGCCCTGGCGTTTTCGGGAGTTTTCGGCGTATCCGGTCGGATCTTGCTTCCTGATGATTCCTGGCGTCCTTGGCGCTCTTGGCGTTTTGGCGGATCATTGGGCTCTCTGGGTTCAAGGGTTACTTCGCTGCATGTTGGATTCACTTCTTGAGGAGAAACTACGATGGGCACACAGCACGCGCATCGCGTCTGTACGTATTCCGAGGCCGAGAAGGCGATCCGGGCGCATTCGAAGATCTTCGTGAACGACTGTTTCTGCAGGGGGCCCGCGAAGGCCGGCAAGACGAAATGGGAATACTGCGGCCATCCGGTCAAGACGTGCATGGGGTTCCACAAGCCCAAGCCGGCGAAAGGCCAGCCGAGCTTCAAGGTGACTGAAATCTCCGCCACGAAGGCGCTGTCCATCTTCGAGAAGTGGAAGAAGCAAGGGAACTTCTTCAGGTTCATGGCGGGCAAGGGCTGGATCTGCTGCTGCTGCGCATGTGGCTGCGGTTGGTTCCGCGACAAGAAAGGCAAACTCGTGAAGGACCCGTGCGGGAAGAGCCCGTACATCGAGAAGACCGAACGCGCGAAGTGCGACCTGTGTGGCAAGTGCGTCAAGGTCTGCGCCTACGGCGCGCGGGTGCTGAAGGGCGGGAAGCTGGTGATCACGCGCAAGAACTGCTACGGCTGCTCCGCATGCGAGTACGTCTGTCCGCAGGACGCCATCCGAATGGTGCGGCGCGTGAAGGGGAGCTAGCCCGCATTGTTCGCGGAGGTTTGTAGTAAGGCACGTAGCCGCAGCCGGAGTGCCGTCGTTTCTCCGAAGAAGACGCCACTCCGGCTGCGGCTACGTG
>JAVHLO010000480.1 GCA_031082105.1 Planctomycetota bacterium | reverse complement strand
GGCACCGAATACTCATCTCCCTATCTCAGTTTGTCTCCATATCTCCTTTCTTACACCCCAGAGAAAACCTTGCCGGAAAAGCACGGTTCTGCTGAGTAGTAGTACAGAGAGTCCTTGTTTTCCAGATTCGTCCTCTGCGCTCGCTGCAAAAAAAACGCAAGAAACAGCAAAGCACTTCCGCCCGCCCAGCCCTTGGTTCCTTCGTTCTTCCGTCCTTCCGTTTCTCCGTTCTTTCGTTTCTCTGTGCTCTCCGTGTCTCCGTGGTGCAGCAATAATATCGGCAAACCGGCGGCCTGAGCCCGCCATCACCTCGACCCAAGGTAGAAGCTGACAAAACAGGCCGCGAGCAGCGGCGGCCAGGCCTGCTGCGCGTACGTGCCCGAGAGGAGCAGCCAGCACAGCCACAGCGCGGCGCAGAGAACAGCAGCGCCCTTCAGGTGGTTGATCGCTGTGTAGAATGGGCGCCCCTCGGACTTGGCGAACACTTTGGCGAACATGCTGCCGGCTACGAGCCCGCCGAGGAGCAGAAAGAACTCGGCGTATTTCGGCCGGACCAGCCTGTCGCTCTTGTGCAGAAAGATCGCACAAAAGACGAATGCGGCGATCAGCAGCACGCGTATGACCCCGGAAGGGAGAAACAACGGGCTCTCATGCGTGGTGGAGGCGTCGAGGATGCGGCCTGCGGCGTTGGCCGCCTGACGCCGGAAGGCGAAGTAGTAGCCGATGATCGTAAGATGGAGGGCGAGAATCTGGTCGGGGATATCGTGCCCGGATCCCGCGACAACCATGGTACAGAACGCCAGCAGGACGGCGACTGCGGCCCGGATAGATCCGCGCGGGAGGAAGAGCGGCTCGGGGACCTCTCTCGCTGACGATGCGATGAACCCGACTGAGCCCGTCGCCTTGTCGAGGACGACCCGCCAGCCGCGTCCGCACCCGACGCAGACGATGTCTTTGCCGTCCTCGACGCCCTCGCGGACTTCGGTCCCGCAGCGCGGGCAGCGCGTCAGCACCCTGTCGGTTACCAGACCCAGCACGGAAGTTCTCCTTGAAACGCAACCAGCCGGTAGGACAACGGGGTGAATATCGATCATACCGAAAGGCGGGGCGCGATTCAAGCGAAACGCGCATTGCGGGCACAAGTGCGGTTGCGTGTGATTTGCGGAGGACGATAGGGGTCAGACCTTGAAAACGGCACTAACTGCCGCGGCTGCGGCCGTTCGGAGCTTCCTGTCGCGTTTCAATTGGCGGCTCGGCAGGAGCCTCGCCCCCCCAGCGCGATCTGTCGGCAGCTGGAGCTGCCTCCTACAGGCCCGACATCCCAAGTCCGCACGGGAGGCGGCGTCGCGGGAGACGTTATTTCGTCTTGCCTTCTTCGCCCGGCGAGTCGTCCGCCGGCGGGGTGTCCTTCTTCTCTTCCGGCGCTTCCGGCTTCTTCTCGACCGGCGGTTTCGGTTTTGGCTTGCCGGCGGACACATCAATGAGGTCGACGATCTTCCACACGTCGCCGGTCTTCTGGAAGACGAAGATCTTGCCGTTCGGCGAGGCCACCTCGGCCTTGTCGCCGTCGATCTTCTCCGTGAGTATCAGCATGAACGCGGCCGGGCCGGGCATCGAGTCGGCCTTGGCGACCATCGACTTCAACATCGAGGACGCGAAGAAATCGACCGTCTTGAGCCACTTCGCCTGGTCGGTCTTGTCGACCTTCGTGCCCCGTCTCGCCAGAACGTTCTCGCAGAACGGCTCCATGTCGAAGAACACGCCCACCAGCGCCGTGTCCTTCTTCGGCATGAGCGAGAACATCATGGCGAGCGCGGACTTCGGGCCCTCCTTCATCGCTTCTTCCGGCGTCGTGGGCTTGAAGACGAGCTGCTCCGTCTTCTGCGCATCGTCCTTGCTCATCTGCGTCGCGGTCAGGCCGGGAGGCGGATCGATCCTGACGAACTCCACCAAGAGCCCCTTGTCGTCCGCGAGCCCGCGGGTCTCCTTGCCGTCCTCGTGTTTCCAACTGATCTCGAACAGCTCCTGTTCCCGGCCCGCAACCGTGTGCGGCCCGCGCTTGCCGACGAGCACCGTCTCGCGCGAAATCATGCCTGAGACGTCGTCGTCGACGACCCGGAACGCGTATTCCGCGCCCTCGGTGAGCGGCACGCGCCTCAGCACGGCCGGGATGAGCCCCACGACCGGTCCTTTTTCCGTCAATTCGCTCTGCTTCGTCGCGCCTTTCTCCGTGATCGTGGCGCTGTAGACGCCCGCCTTGAGCGCGATCTCGCGCGATTTCTCCTCCGGCGCGCCGTCCTTCGTCTGCCTGCTCACCTCTTTTGACTTGCCCTGCAGGAGGACCATGTTCGGCGCCATGAAATACTCCTGCGACTTGTCCATCACCATGTCGTCGCCGAAGCTGACGTGGAAGGCGGCGGTCAGCCGGTAGGCGTCCTTCCCTTCGAACGACCCCTTCTCGACAAGTACCGAGCCCCAACCGACGTGGAAGCCGTTGACGAGGAGGCCGTAATGGATTTCGCAGCACGCGCTCTCATCCAGCGCGGTGATCCCTTCGAGGACCTTGTCCGTCCGCGCAAGCGCCTCCGACTCCTCCTGCGCGCCCAACCCCGTCGACATGAAGACGACCGCCAGAAAACCGGCCAGCGCCGGCGCCAGTGTCCGTATTCTCGATCTCATCGGCTCCTCCTGATGGAATTGGCCACAGAGCCACAGAGGACACAGAGAAATTTCCTTCAGACTCGTCATCTGCGCTCTCTGCGTCTCCGCGGTGAAAACCTTCGCAAAAAAAAGACTAGTGGTTCGTGACAATTCGAATTCGGCGGAACCCGTCGCCTACCGCTCCCTTACGGTCGCGGCACTGATTCCTCAAGTCCAAATGTCACGAGCCACTGGAAGCGAT
>JAVHLO010000047.1:3841-13041 GCA_031082105.1 Planctomycetota bacterium | reverse complement strand
ACCTTCTCGACCTGGCCTGTCGTGCTGACGAGCAGATTCATCTGACATCCCGTCGTCTTCTCCAGGTCCTCGAAGACTTTCTCATTGAGAAGGCCCGAAACGGCGATGACGAGGATACTGCCGATCTTGTCAAGCGGCACGAAATGGTGTTCCTGGAGGATGGCGATGGGGAGGACCTTCATGATCTCCTTGCTGATGAAATAGCGCGTGGCGTCGATATAGGGCAGCCCGAACTGGGTGGCGATGACGCGCGCGATATCCATTTCCGTGACGAACCCGAGCTTGACGAGCACCTCGCCGAGCAGGCCCCCTGTCTCCTTCTGTTTCTTGAGCGCTTCCTGGATATGCTCATCCGTAACGAGCCCCTCGCTGACGAGGATTTCGCCCAGTCTTTTCTTTGTCAACTTGGCAATGTTTACCATTCGATCTAGCCCTTCTGGAACATGCGCCTGAGATCGTCTGCGTCGCCCGAATGGCTGACGGCATCCTCGAAGGTAATATGCCCGCCCTTGCACAGGTCGTAGAGAGACTGGTTCATCGTCTTCATACCGATTCGTCCGCCCGTCTGGATGATGGAGTAAATCTGGTGCACCTTGTCGTCCCTGATGAGGCTCCGGACGGCGGAATTCGCGATGAGGATTTCGGAGCACAGGGCGCGGCCCTTGCCGGCCGCCTTCACCATGAGCTGCTGCGAGAAGACCGCCTGCAGTGTGAACGACAACTGCGTGCGGATCTGCTGCTGGTGGCCAGAGGGGAAGACGTCGATGATGCGGTTGATGGTCTGGACGGCGTCGCTCGTGTGGAGCGTGCCAAACGCGAGGTGGCCCGTTTCGGAGATGGTCAGCGCGGCCTCGATGGTCTCCATGTCGCGCATTTCGCCGATGAGCACCACGTCCGGGTCCTGGCGCAGCACGTACTTGAGCGCGCTCTTGAAGTCGTGCGTGTCCGCGCCGACCTCGCGCTGGTTGATGAGGCTCTTCTTGTTCTGGTGCACGAACTCGATCGGGTCTTCGATCGTCATTATGTGCCCTTCTTCGGTGATGTTGATATAGTCGATCATGGCCGCAAGGGTCGTCGACTTCCCGCTGCCGGTCGCGCCGGTAACGAGCACGAGTCCCTTGGGGAGGCTGCAGAGCTGTTCGCAGACGGACTTGGGCAGACCGAGGTCGATGAAGGAACGCACCTTGAACGGGATCACCCGCAGGACGGCGCCGACCGCCCCGCGCTGTATGAAGATGTTCGTCCTGAACCGGCCCAGTTGCTCGATGCCAAACGACAGGTCAAGCTCCTTGTTCTTCTCGAACTTCGCGATCTGGTCGGCCTCGAGAATCCCGTACATCAGTTTCTGCGTAGCTTCGGAACCGAGCACCTCATATTCCGTATTGACGAGCCGGCCATCGACCCTGATCTTCGGCGGCGAACCGGCCGCGATGTGAAGGTCCGACCCCCCGCGCTGGACCAGCGCCGTCAACATTTCTTCAAGCGACGTCATGTTCTCTACTCCTTCGAAGATGTGGAACCCTTGTCCTTCCCAGCCTTGCTCTTCTCCACGATATTCTGCGTCAGGTGTGCCGGCACGGCATCGTAATGGGAAAGCTCGAGCGAATAAGAGGCCTCGCCTCCCGTGATCGACCTCAGCTCGGTCGAGTAGTTCGTAACCTCGGAGAGAGGTATCTGGGCCTTGATGACCTGCAGACTCCCGAGGCTGTCCATCCCCAGGATCCTCCCGCGGCGCGAGTTCAGATCGCTCGTGATGCTCCCCATGAACTTCATTGGGATGGTCACTTCGAGGTTTGCGATCGGTTCGAGCAGCACGGGCCTTGCCGCCGCGAACGCGAGCTTGAAGGCTTCGCGCCCCGCGATCTGGAATGCGATGTCCTTTGAGTCGACAGGGTGGTCCTTGCCGTCATACACGGACACCTTCACGTCGACGACCGGGTATCCTGCCAGCACTCCCGTCTCCATCACGTTCTTGACGCCCTTCTCTATGGAAGGGATGAACTGGAGCGGGATGGCGCCGCCGTATACGTCGTTGACGAACTCGAACCCCTTTCCCCGCTCCGCCGGTTCCACCCTGAGCCAGACCTCGGCGAACTGGCCTGCGCCGCCCGTCTGTTTCTTGTGCCTGTACGTGGCATCGCCCTTGCCCACGATCGTCTCTTTGTACGGTATCTTGGGCGACTTCGTGACAACCTGGACTTCGAACCGCCTCTTCAGCCGGTTTATGGCCACATCAAGGTGCAGGTTACTGATCCCGGAGATTATCATCTCGCTCGTCTGACGGTCACGGGTGAACTTGAAAGTCTGGTCGGAGTCGGCGAGTTTTGCCAGTGACTGGCTGATTCGCTGCTCGTCACCCCGGCTCTTAGGTTCGACCGCGAGCGACACCATCGAGGTCGGGAAACTGATCTCCGGCAGCTTGACCGGCAGTGCGGCATCGCAGAGCGTATCCGACACGGCGATCTCTTCAATTTTCGCGAGCGCGCCGACATCGCCGGTCACGAGCCGATCGACCGGCACGAACTCCTTGCCCATCGGCCTGAGCACCTTGCCGATCTTTTCGTTCCGCTTCGTCCTCGAGTTCATGACGGTGCTGTCCGGCACGAGCGCGCCGGCGAGCACGCGGACATAGCTGATCTTCCCCACGAACGGGTCGCTGGTCACCTTGAACGCGCGCACGCAGAGCATCGGCGCCGTCGGGGCGACGACCAGCTCGGCGCCGGTGTCGGCATGCTGCCCTTTGATGGGCGCGGCGTCAAGCGGTGATGGCGCGAACCGGCCCAGGAAATCGAGCAGTTCTCCGACCCCGAGTTCTTTCCTCGGCGCGGCGAACATGATCGGGACAAGCTTGTTCGAGGCGATCGCGACGCGGAGGGATCTGTCCGTCTCTTCCTTGCTGACCTCCCCCCCTTCAAGGTACTTCTCGAGCAGCTTGTCATCGGCCTCGACGGCGCGCTCGATGAGCTTCTCGCGCAGCTTGCCGAACTGGCCCTTGAGATCTGCAGGAAGGTCGGCCGGCAGCGGCGAGACGAGGTCGACTATCGCTTTCAGCCCGGGTCCGATCCCGACCGGCGCGCTCGCCTGGACGCAGGAATCGCCGAACGTCTCGCGGATCGAATCCAGCAACGCGTTGATGTCCAGGTTTTCCTGGTCAATCTTGTTGATGACGATGCAGCGCGGCAGGCCGCGGCCTTTGGCGTAGTCCCAGACCTTGCGCGTATTAACCATGACGCCGGCGGCGGCATTGATCACGACCACGGCGAGGTCGGCCGCGGCGATGCCCGAGATCGCCTCGCCGATGAAATCGGGATAGCCCGGCGCATCGAGAATGTTCAACTCGGCGCCCTTCCAGTTGCAGTGAAGAACCGCGAGGTCTATCGAGTACCGGCGCTCCTTCTCTTCGGGGTCGAAGTCGCTGACGGTCGAGCCTTCCTCCACCTTACCCAGGCGGGAAGTCGCTCCGGCCTTGAACAACATGGACTCCGCAAGCGAGGTCTTGGCGGCATCGCCGTGTCCGATCAGGACGATGTTCCTCAGATCTTTTGTCTCGTACTTTCCCATTGACAGCACCTATCGTTGCGAGGCAGGCATCGTACCTGCTCTACATTCACAACCAGCGCAGCTCCGCGCAGCCAAGGCCGCCGCACCATCTGTTCAGCGCACCCGCACACGGCGGACATCTCTCTCACCGTCCCGCGCCAAATCCGAAATCGGGCTAGTCCATTATGACCAATTCAACGCGGCGATTCGCCTTTCTGCCGGCGTCCGTAGAATTGGACTCGCGCGGTTTCGTGTCGCCGAACCCGGCCAGGAACACCTTCGTCTTGTCGAACCTGGCCGTGTCGATCAGGTACTTGAGCACCGCTTCAGCCCGCGCGGCGGAGAGCGCCCAGTTCGTTGCGTACTTGGATTTCTTGATCGGCGTGTTGTCCGTGTGGCCGTCGACCCTGACGGTGCAGCCGGGGCAGCGCGACTTCAGCACCTGCGCTATCTCGGCCAGCTTCGCCTGACCCGACTTGGAGACGGTCGCCTTGCCGGCATCGAACAGCATGCTTGCGGAGAGCACGACCGCGGGATACCCGTCGACCTCGGCGATCTCGACGCCCTTCACACCGAACCCTTCCAGCGCCGCAGCGCCGGAACCGCGTGTCACCGCGCGCCCCGGGCCGGTAGCAGGCTCGGACTTGCCGGCGACGAACCTTCTCTGCAGATCCGCATTCGCCGCCCTCTCCGTTGTAAGTTGCGTCTGGAGCTGGTACTTCTCGTTCTCAAGCTGGGCGATCAGCGATTTCTGCTCCTCGATCTGCTGATCGAGCTTTGCAGTGCTGCACCCTGATGCCGCTACACCGGCGCACACAAGCGCCAGGAAAACGAACCACATCTTTGCCGATGACGCGCCAATCCTTCTCATGACCGTGACCTCACGAAAAACAGGAAAACTGAATCACTCCAGGAACCACAGATTACCTGGCGCAGCGTAGCCGCAACCAAATCAACCGCAAAGCACGCAAAGATCGCAAAGCGAAAAGAACTTGGCCCTGCAACTGACTCTCGCGCTTTGCGTTCTTTGCGGTGAAAGAATCTTGTCAAACAAAACAAAGTTCTGTCGGATTGCAGTACAGTACTAGACCGGAATAGACCGGAGCACGTGCCTCGAAACGAACCCGAGCACGTGGTGACCCCAGAACAGCATGACCGCCGACCCGAGCGCTAAGTACGGGACGAACGCGATGTACTGGTCTCTGGTCACCAGCCGGAGCACGATACCGAATATGGACCCGAAGAAACATGCCAGCAGGAAAGCCAGGAGCACAAACTTCCAACCCAGAAACGCGCCGACCATTGCCATCAGCTTCACGTCTCCGAGCCCCATGGCCTCCTTCTTGAACAAGAGCTTACCGAGCAGGCCCGCGGCGAATACGACACCCGCCCCGGCCCCGGCACCGAGCGCGGCGGACAGGAACGCACCGAGGTGTTCGCTTCCCGAAATCAGGCCTGTCCCGTGCATCGACGGCAGAAGCAGGCTGAAAACGAACCCGATGACCAGTCCGGAGAGGCTTATCTCGTCCGGGACGATCCTGTGATCGAGGTCTATGATGGTCGTGGCGAGCAACATCGCCACGAGCGTGCTATTCGCAAAGAACCGGCCGATCTCGTTCGAAGTCGGAAACGGCCCCGGCACAACCAAGACATCCATCGCAATCGCGGCGAATATCAGGCCCGTCAGCAGCTCGACCAGCGGGTATCGCAGCGATATCGGCGCTTTGCAGGTGGCGCACCTGCCTCCCAACGCCAGGTAACTCAAGATCGGAATATTCTGGTACCACCTGATCGGCGTCCGGCACCGTGGACACCGCGAACCCGGTCTCAAGATCGACATGCACTGCCGGGGCAGCCTGTAGATGCAGACATTGAGGAAACTGCCGACCACGGCGCCGAGCAGGCCGGCGTAGACTATGAAGAAGGTCCGAGGCACGGCTGCTCCAAACGATGCCGGGCTTGCCGCGGGACGGAAAACTGGGATCCTGAGTCCACAAGATCTGAGATAGAAGTCCAAATCCTGCGGCCGCTGTTCACGTTCCCCTGAAGCCACAGAAGCCACGGAAGGACACAGAAAGAGGAGCGAGTCAAGAGATCTGGTTGACGGTCTTCTTGCGCTCCTGCATTCGCTTCTGTGTGGTTCTGTGTTTTTCTGTGGCTTTCAACAATGTGCTCGGGGTTGTCCGCCTCGGCCGGATCCGCTGAGGCGGAAAGGTCTACTTCACTACTCCGAGCGGCACCCGTCTTGGACATCCGGGCCGGTCTTCCGGGCCCCCTCAACCGAGACAATCCGCCCCGGACCAAGGGTCACAACCGGGAGGGCCCTCGAAGACGCTATAATTTACATTCTTCGGAATCAACAGTCAAGAAAAAAGGGCGTTCCGGGCCGGCGGCTCGCCCGTGTATCCCGGCGAAGCGCTCTATGGAGTGCGAAGGCCCCCCGCTGAAGCGGGGGGGCTACCCGTGTGACGCCCCGTTGCCGCTCTACTCAGTGTTCGCAAATAGTCCTGGCCAGTGGTTCGTGACAATTCAAATTCCGGGCGGCCGGACGTCTACCGCTCCCTTGCGGTCGCGGCACTGATTCCTCAATTCCAAATGTCACGGACCGCTAGCGCTGCCTGCCCGAGATCACCACGGCGAGCAAGAGCGCGGCAAGGCCGAACAGGCCCACCAGCCAGAGGAATAGAACACGACTCTCCTCCTCCAGTTCGTGCAGGAGCATCGGCTCAGTCTTGTCCGAGATGAAGAATGCCGGCGATTCCGGATTCGCGGCGATGGTCACCCGCGCCTTCGTCGCGTCCTCCAGGAGCACCTCCGGCTCGGTCGGCGAGGCATAGCCGTGCACGTAGATGCCGTCGCCGGGCAGAAGGTATGATTCGATGACTCGCACCAGGCCCTGGCTCTCGGTCCTGCAAGCCCGGCCCGCCTCGAGGCTGGCCAGGCTCGGCCCGGGACAATGACCGTCCGGGGCGAAAGCGAGGGGTGGCTTGCCGGTGGAAGGCGCGGGTTTCCCCGCATCGCCGGACTGCGCCGGAGCGGCGTCCGCCGCCGGCCCCTTCGTCGGTCCCGAGGCAAAATCGAATCCGACCACCCTGAAGAACCGCTGTACTTCGGGCAACAGAACCTGGCCGGGGCTGATATGTTCCGTCCGGTCGCGGACGAGGTCGATCTCGACCTCGTGAAGGTTGATGACCGCCGCGCCGCTGTTGTCGCGCATGACAAAGCTCTCGCCCAACTGGTCTTCCTTGATGGTCTCCCAAACCAGACCTGTCCGTCCGGAGTATCTCTGTCTCTGGATCTCGTACCGCCAGAAGAGGCATTTTGCCCCCGATATCGGGCTCGTCAGCAGCAGATCCGACTTGATTGGCAGCGCCTGCCCTTTCAGTTCGACGAAGCCTTTTTCGACCTTGCCGACCGGCGTTGTCGGCGTAGCCCGGATGATCCGGCGCCGCTTCTGCAGGCTGAGCAGTTTCACCAGGTCTCTCGTACCGTACAGCACGAGAAAGACGGCGACCGCAACGACCGCGATGTTCTCTACCATTTTGCTGCTCCACTCGACTACATACGGCAGGCGGACCCACTGTCATTCCCGCGCAAGCGGGAATCCAGTCGAAATTCTCTTGCCGCCGTTCCGGACACTGGATTCCCGCTTACGCGGGAATGACGATTCACCGTCAATCCGCAGTCCAAAATCTAAAATCCAAAATCGCCCGGGCGTCCTCATTCCGCCCACGAATTGCACTTCGCGCAGAGCGGAAAAGTCGTGAAATCACCGGCCGCGTGGGCCCGGCGCAGATCGGAGAGCGTCCGGGATTGCCACATCGAGGCGAGCGGAGCCCGGCCCGCGCTGCCCAGCGCGCGCCCCGAGTCGGAATCGACACAGCATACCGGTACGTCACCGTTCGACCTTACGTACAGCCGGTCCATGATCTTCCGGCAGACGCGCCTGCGTCCCGGCGCCAGGTGCATCACCGCCCTGTCTTCGACGGCGCCCGCGCGATCGTCAAAGACCCTGAAGACCACGTGCCCGGTACCGGGAAACCATGAATCGAAAAACGACTCCTGTTCATGCCAGTTGTCCCTGGTCACGACGAACTCGGGCACGATGAACGGCGCGGACCCGCCGGAGTTTTTCGCTTGCTCGATCATCGCGCGCGCGTTCTCGATCACCTTCGTATGCGATTCGACGTCCGAGCCGGGTCCGGAATCCGGGTCCCTGCTCAACCGGACCGAAATCACGTCGACCTTCGCCTCGACACACCGTGCGAGGAGTCCCGGCGACACCGCGGTTGCGTGCGCGCCCACGTGCAGGCCGTAGATTCCGGCGGAGCGCGCCTTGGTCAGCAGTCTACCAAGTTCGTCCAGCCCGGTCGCGTTGTCCGGAAGGTCGATCGACAGCCTGACATCGTCAAACTCTACAAGCTCGTCTACGAGCCCTTCCAGTACCGCCGCGCGCTGCGGCCCGGCGGACCCGTCCCCGAACTCGAAATCCACTTCGCACGGAATCCGCCCGGCCCACAGGTCCGGCTGCGTATCCAGGAACCTGATCGTTTCCAGGCATGGCGCGGACAGGACCTCAACCCCGCGCCGCTCGATGAGCGAAGAGACAAGCTCAATCCCTCTGCGCGAATCGACCATAAACCTGTAGTTGGCTGATGCCGTCTCCGCGGGCAGCAGAAAGAACGATTGCGTGACCGTCGGGTCAAGCCCGGGCGCGCCGCCAGGCGTCGGCCTGAACTGGAGAAAATCCTGCAGTGTCGTGCCGGCCCGGGCCATCAGTTCCAGTATCTTCCTGGAGTAGATCTCATAGCTGAAACCCGGCGGCGCGGCGGAATGGAGCAGGTTGGCCGCTTCCTTCTTCTCTATCAGCTCGGCCACCATCGCATCGACCATCTCGCGATCGACGAACGGCGACATCGCGGAGAACTTTACAACGATATCCGCGCCTTCTTTCTCCGCGGCGAACGACATGGCGAACGGATTGCCCTCCTCGGCGAAGAGGAACGTATCGCCGATCCCGCCCGCCCAGCCGTTCAGCGCCCACTTGCGCGCCCGTCGCCAGATCGAGCGCAGCGGCACGTCCGGCAAGGCCGATTCGATGACGCGGCAGTCCGTGCCCCGAAGAGCGTCGGCGATGAGAGCGGCATCCTTTGGCTCGACAACTACCGCCGCGCGCGAGATGCTCTTGCAGGCGGCGATGCCCTCGACTATCCGCCTGATGAGCGGCTTGCCCGCCAGGAGCGGCTCCAAGAGCCGGCTGCGCAGCCCGATACCGTTCGATGAGAGGTCGGCTTGAAAGAGTCCGAGCGTCTTCGGCATGACTTAGCTCAAGATCCCAAATCCCAACAGCCAAATCCCAATAAAATCCCAAATCTCAAGGGTCACCGTCTGTTTTCTATTTCAGTTTGCCTATACATAGCGCTCAGGACACTGACAATCTGAGTCGCCTGTGCGAGCAAGCTGTTCACTCACCAGCCTTGCCTGGGGTATGCCGCGCAGTTTTTCCGCGACCTGAAGAAACCTCAATGCGAACTTGAAGGTCCGCCGGTGGATGTCGAACGGCTTATTGGGATTTGGGCCTTGGAAGCTTGTTGGAATTCAGGATTTGGCCATTGGGATTATTTTTCTCTACGCGCGCCATTCCCTCGGTGCCTTTTCTG
>JAVHLO010000047.1:0-3831 GCA_031082105.1 Planctomycetota bacterium | reverse complement strand
TTTCTGCATTTCTCTGTGTCTCCGTGCCTCTGTGGCAAGAGAGGGCTGAACGGTCACTGGGATTCTACATGAGCCCCCGCGCCAGGCCGCCGTCGACGAGTATCGAAGTGCCCGTTATCCCGCTCGCCTTTTCGGAGGCGAGGAAGACGACGAGACTGGCCAGCTCGTCGGGCTGGAGCAGCCTTCCGAGCGGGACATCCTTCAGGACGGCGGCAAGGGCGTCATCGTAGGAAGCCCCGGTCCGCTTCGCCCTGCTTCGGATCACCTCTTCCATCCGCGTGGTCGCATGGAAGCCGGGGCAGATGTTGTTCACCAGGATGTTGTACCTAGCCACCTCGCGCGAGATCGACTTTGCGAGGCTCACGACCGCGGTCCGGAAGACGTTCGACAGGATGAGGTTGTCAAGCGGCTCCTTCACGGCGATGGAGGTGTCGTTTATGATCCTGCCCCACTGTTGGCGTTTCATATGCGGGATGACGAGGCGACAGATGCGCACGACCGACATGAGTAGCTGTTCGAACGCGGCGACCCACGTAGCCTCTTCGTGGTCGAAGAACGTGCCTGGCGGCGGACCGCCGGTGTTGGTGAACACGACGTCGATCCTGCCGTAGGCGTCGAGGGTCGAGGCGACGGCCTTCTCGACGCCCTTGGCCGTCGACAGGTCGGCGGCGATGAAGCCGATCCGCGCCTTTGTTGATGTCTTCAATTCCTCCGCCAGTTTCCGAAGCTCGTCCTCCCTACGGGCGACGAGCATCAGCGAACACCCCTCGCGCGCGAACGCGGCGGCGCAGGCCTTGCCCAGCCCGGCGCTCGCACCGCCGATGAATACCGCGCGATCCTTGAGACCCAGGTCCATGCCCGCTTCTCCCGACTCACTCGGCTTCGCAGCCGCGCTCCAGGAATTCGGATCACACCACAGAGACACAGAGAACACAGAGAGATACCGGTAGCCTCATCCGCTCTCTGTGTCCTCTGTGTCTCTGTGGTGATGACAAACCTATCTGAACCGCCATCAACAGGTCGACCGTCTCCAGGCCGGCTACTCGCCCTGCAGGACTAGCCCGAACTGGGCCAGCCGCTGCTTCACGAAACTGAGCGACGTCTTGCCGAAGTTCTTGGCCTCTTTCAGATCGTCCTCGCTGAACGCCGCCAACTGGCCGAGGGTCTCGATCCCGAGCTGGTCGAAGCACGACCTGATGCGCGCCGGCCAATCGAAATCGCTCAGGAGCTTGCCCATGACGTCCTCAGGCTGCTGCGATATGACGCCCGCTGCCCCGCTCATCGCTTTCTGGAGTCGCGCGCGCACCTGGGCCTCTTCGCCCGGCTCGGCCAGGCTCAGCCCGCGCTCGGCAAGCGAATTCTCGATCTCACGCAGAGAGGTTTCGCCGAAGTTCTTGTGCTCGAGCAGTTCCTCGGGCGATCTCGAAACCAGGTCGCCGATCGTATGGATGCCGAGCTTCTTGAGGCAGTTCCGGCTGCGCACCGAGAGGAGCAGGTCGGTCACGGGTCGGTTGACCAGCGCGAGCCATTTGTGTTCGCGTCTGCGCATTTCCTCGTCATAGTACATGCTCTGGGAGGCGAGCACATCGTTCTTAAACAGCCTTGCGCGCTCGTTGTTGGGTTCGACATCGAGCACGGCATCGAGGCATTCCAGGGCGGTCTTGTAGTTGCCCCGGTCCTCGTAAAGGACGCTCAGGTTCAGCAGCGTATTGACATGAGGCGGGCGCAGCTTGCGCAGCTTCTCGAACATCTGGACCGAGCCGTCCTCATCGCCGTGCAATCCGCGCAGGAACGCCTGCCTGAAGAGGGTGTCCGGGTGCTCGGGGTTCATCGACAGCGCCTTGTCGTAGTGTTTCTGCGCATCATCGTGATTCCCGTCGAACTCAGCGGTCATGCCCAGCAGGTAGTGATACTGCGCCTGGTCCTTCAACGCAGCCTGGTTCTTGTCGAGCAGCGTCGCCGCGTCGGCTGCGCGACCCACGTGGAGCAGCGCGTTTGCGAGCATGAAGATGATGAGCGGGCTCTTCTTGTCGCCCTCGAGCGCGTCGCGGAACGCGTCCACGGCCTTGCCGGCCACGCCGCATTCCAGGCAGGCCATGCCCAGGAAGAAGGAGCCCTCCTTGCTCGCCCGCGCGGCCTGCAGGGTCTCCATCGCCTCGCTGTTCTTGCCGAGCAGCCACAGGCACACGCCCTGGCGGGTCTGCGACCTGTTCTCGCTCGACATCCGCTTCGCCACGCGGTCGAAGTCCTCCATGAACTTCTCGAACGCGCTGCGTACGTCGAGAGTGGAATACACCCGCTTCCGCAGGTCCACGAGTTCCTCCAGCGGCACTTCCTCGCGGCCGAGGACTCCCTCGAAATCGAATTCCGGTTTCTTTGTCATGTCTTCTCTCTCTCCTCACAATCGAATCACAATCTCCGCGTCACTGAAATCCCCGATCTCCCTTCGGCGCCGCCGAAATCGGCCACAGTCCGTGGGGCGTCCCGCGCAAGCGGAAGTACGTTCGGAAAGGAGGGGGACAGGCTTCGCTTTGCCGTCGGTTTCATGGACAAGGCGGGGCAGCGAAGAAAACCTTCAACCCCGAGCCCCCTGTTGGAAGCCACAGAAAGATACAGAAACGAAGGGAAGAACGCAAGTAATCGAAGGGGCCTAAGAAGACCGACAACCGAGTCTCCTGACTCACACATTCCTCTTTCCGTGTCCTTCTGTGCGTTTCCGGGTGATTCTGTGGCTCGCGAACAGGGGAACCAAGATCTTGAGTATTGCTCCGGATCCTGCGGACTCAGGATCCTAAACCTTGACGAGCGCGAGCCTTCCCTTCTTGAAGGCCTGGACGAGCGCGTCCACCAGCGTAGGGTCGAACTGGGTCCCTCCGTGCGCGGCGATCTCCTGGACCGCGTACTCGAGATCCGCCGCCGACCTGTAGGGCCGGTCGGTCGTCACCGCGTCGAGCGTGTCGCCGATCGCGATGATACGCGCGATGACCGGGATCTGGTCCCCCTTCAACCCCTCCGGGTAGCCGGTCCCGTCGAATTTCTCATGGTGCGACAGAATCTTGCGCGACAGGCTGCGGCTGATCTTGTCGACGATGTTGCACCCGATCGTGGGGTGCATCCTGATCGTCTGGAGTTCGTTTTTCGTCAGCGCGCCGGTCTTGTTAAGCAAGGAGTCCTTCAATACAACCTTGCCGATATCGTGGAGCAGCGCGCAGAGGCGAAGCTCGTCCCGCTGGCTCCTGGTCATCCCGCATTCCTCCGCGATGACGAGCGAGTATTTCATCACGCGGAGCGAATGGCCGTGCGTGTACCGGTCTTTTTCCTCAAGGAACCGCACGCAAATCTCGGCCAGCTTCGTGAACCCTTCGTCCGTGTCGCGCGGGATGGCGAGCGCCGCGATGTTGACGAGCGGCTGAAGGCGCGTCATGTCTATGGGGGCAAAACGACGTTCCTGGAAGTTGGCGAGTTCGATCACGCCAAGGAACATCTCGAAGGCCACCAGCGGCATGGCGAGCATCGAGACGGGCATGTTGCCGGTCTGGCCGTATTCCTCCTCGAGCTGCGCGCCGAAACTCCCGTTTCCGGCAAGGATCGGCTCGTGGCTCTGGGCGACCTGGCCGGCGATGCCCTTGCCCAGCTTCATCTTGACCGGCAGTTTATAGCCGGAGTCGCGCGGGAACGACGCGGCCACGTAGACTTCGTTTTCGGCCTTGTCCTGAAGATAGATGACGGAAACGTCGGCCTGCATGAAGGTGATGATATTCTCGCAGATATTGCTGAGGCTCCGGTCGACGCTGTACTTGTCGATGGTCTCGATGATATCCTGGATGAGCT
>JAVHLO010000479.1 GCA_031082105.1 Planctomycetota bacterium | reverse complement strand
TCACTCCAATCCTTTCAATGTCAACACGAACAACCGAGTCCTGCGTCGAAGGAAAAGACTCGCTGACCCTCAGTTCTTCTGCGCAACCATGGCTCTTACCCGCCGGGGCGGGGCGCCCCCCGCGGCAATCTCGAAGATGGCGTCGATATTCCGCGCAGTGGCCCCCTGCCTGAGGCTGACGGCCCGGGCGCCCGCCGCGCCGGCCACGCGCGCGTGGTCCGGGTCGCAGACGAAAACGCGCAGAGCACGGGCCAGGTCCTCAGGGCACGTCGCCTGCATCGCTCCCCCGGTCTCGACGAGCAATGCGGCCGCATCGGCAAAATTGAACATGCTCGGTCCGAAAACGATCGGCTTGCCGAGCACCGCCGGCTCGAGCACGTTCTGGCCGCCATGGGGGATAAGGCTGCCGCCGACAAAAACTACGTCCGCGGCACAGTACACACTACGCAGTTCCCCAACGGTGTCCAGCAGACACACATCCCTTGGGGAGGTCATCCCCGCAGCCGCGCTTCTTCGAATCACGCCATAGCCGGCGGCCTTGACCATCCGTTCGATATCGGGCACACGGTCGATATGCCGTGGCGCGATGAGCAAGCGCAGGTTCGCAATCCTCTCGGCCAGACGCGCATACGCGGCCAGTACCCACTCCTCCTCCGGCGCATGCGTGCTTCCGGCCACAATGACGAGCTCGGACGGCTTCACGCCGAACATGGTCCGATACTTGAGCGCCGACTCCGCGGCAGCGCCCTCGATCGACGCCGGTGTCGCGACTTCAGGCCCGCTCGTCCTCAGTCCGGCGGCGAGCGCATCGTACTTCATGTTGCCTGTGACCCGGACACGCTCAGGCGGCATGCCGCACTTGACAAACCGCTCAGCGTGCTCCGCGTCGATCGCGCAGACCAGCGCGACCCGACTGAACATGGTACGCGCAAGTCCCCTGATGTAGGCATAGCGTTCGAACGCCCTGGCGGTCATCCTGCCGTTGAGTATGACGACCGGTATTCCCCGCCGCGCGGCAATCTCAAGCATGTTCGGCCAGAGCTCCTGCTCCATGAGCACGATGATCCCGGGACGCATGGTTTTCAGGGCGCGTTCGACCAGTCCGGAGAAGTCGAACGGAAAATGCATCACCGGCAGATCCCGGTACGTTCTTCGTGCGACCGCCACCCCCGCAGGGGTCGTGGACGATATGATCAGGTCGCGGCTGCCGCGCGGTGTCGCGGATCCGTTCGTGTCCGGCATGGATGACCGCAGGCCATCCACGAGCGGCACGGACGCAAGAACCTCGCCGACGGACACGCCATGGATCCAGATGCGAAGCGCCGCGCGGTCTGGAACGCGCAATTGCGGGTAGCGCGCCCATAGTCGGGCTGCAAGCGCATGCCGGAATCCGGTCTCCGACACGGCCCGTGCGACGGCGTACGGAGCCGCGACGAGGCAGAACCCCGCGTAGCATATATCGACCAGTAGGCTCACGCTCACGACCGAAAACACTGTTGACAATCACGAATCTGTGCAGCCCGTGGCCTCGCCGTTCGACAATCGAAGAAAGCCGGATCAGCGTCCGCAGCAGCGCTTGAACTTCTTTCCGCTTCCGCACGGACAGAGCGCGTTTCGCGAAGTCTTCTCCAATGCCACGATGGGCTTCGGTTTATCCTCCGCCCCTTTGGCTCCGTCCGGTCCGGCGCCCGAAAAGCCCGAGACGTCCCGCTTTATGAAATCGGTCGGCGCCCAGCGCCGGCTGAGCCGCTCCTGCTCGTCGGCGCCGAGTTTTACGCGCAAAATGCGCGATGCGACGGCGTCCTTCACGGACTCGATCATGTCGTCAAAGAGGGCGAAACCCTCCCGTTTGTATTCGACCTTGGGATCGACCTGCGCATATCCCCGCAGCCCGATGCCGGACCGGAGATGCTCGAGCGAGTACAGGTGCTCTTTCCATCTCTCGTCGATAAGGTCGAGAAGGACGAATTTCTCTATTTCGCGCATGACGGCCGGGCCAAGCTCCGATTCGCGTTTTTCGTACGCTTCAGTCACGACGGAGCACATTTCTTCGACAACGTCGTCGGCCGGGCGGCCCTGCAACGTTCCCGGCTCGACGGGACTGGCGAACTTGCCCTGCACCCAGACGGAGATGGCCCTTGCGCAGGCCGCATCGTCCCTGTCCCGGTCATTTTCGTTTGCAAGGGCCCGGACGTTCCGATCGATGCTGTCCTCCAGCCATTCCAGCGTCAACTCCTTCGTCTCTTTTCCTTCGAGTATCTTCTGTCTCTGGAGATATACGGCGGAACGCTGTTCGTTCATGACGTCATCGTATTCGACCAGGTTCTTGCGAATGTCGAAGTTGTGTTCCTCCATGCGCTTCTGGGCCTTCTCGATCGCGCGGCTCACCATCCTGCTTTCGAGCGGTTGGCCGTCGGACATGCCCAGCTTCGTGAGGATGGAACGCACCCATTCCGGCGCAAAGACCCGCAGGAGGTCGTCTTCAAGCGAGAGGATGAACTGTGAAGAGCCGGGGTCGCCTTGCCTGCCTGACCGCCCGCGCAACTGGTTGTCGATTCTGCGCGCCTCGTGGCGCTCGGTGCCGAGAACATGGAGGCCGCCGAGCGCGGCAACGCCGTCGCCGAGGATGATATCCGTACCGCGTCCGGCCATGTTTGTCGCGATCGTGACGGCCGCGTGCTGACCCGCGCGCGCAACGATGAACGCTTCGCGTTCGTGGTGTTTCGCGTTCAGCACCTCGTGCTTGATGCCCCGCTTCCTGAGCAGGTCCGAGATGAGCTCGGACTTCTCGATCGACGTCGTGCCCACGAGCACGGGCCGGCCTTCCGAGTTCAGGCGGGCGATCTCGTCCTCGATCGCCTGGTATTTCTCCGCGGTGGAGCCGAACACGAGGTAGGGGAATG
>JAVHLO010000478.1 GCA_031082105.1 Planctomycetota bacterium | reverse complement strand
AGAGAGTACACCGAGAACTTCGATGCGCTCAAGGCGGGGATGACGCCTGGGACCGGCGCGAACTAGCATAGATTCTGTCTTGTTTTCAGACCCAATTGGAGTTGTCCGAAAGATGAAGAACGTCGACAAGTTCATCGAGTCCGCCTGTGAGGAGATCCGCACGGAGGTTGGGAAGGGCGGCGCCATCGTCGCGCTTTCCGGCGGAGTTGACAGCTCCGTGGTTGCCGCCCTCGCCCACAAAGCGCTGGAAGGCAGGCTGAAGTCGTTCTTCATCGACGACGGCCTCATGCGGGCGGGCGAGGCAAAGACCGTGGCGGGCGATTTCAAGAAGATCGGGATCAAGGTCGATGTCGTCAACGTCCAGGAGCAGTTCTTCTCGGCGCTCAAGGGGCACATCGATCCGGAGGAGAAGCGGAAGGCGTTCCGCGACACGTTCTATCGCGTGCTCGGCGACTGCCTGCGTGATTCAAAGGCCACTCACATGCTGCAGGGGACGATCGCGGCCGACATCATCGAAACGCAGAAGGGAGTCAAGACCCAGCACAACGTGCTCGAACAGATCGGCTTTTCTCCCGCGAGATATGGACTGAAGGTCCTTGAGCCGGTACGCACGCTCTTCAAGCCGCAGGTGCGCGAGGTCGGCAGGAAACTCGGCCTGCCCGAACACATGTGCGCGCGGATGCCGTTCCCCGGACCGGGCCTGGCGACGCGCGTCCTTGGCGAAGTGACCCCGGAACGCGTGGAAATCCTGCGCAAGGCCACCGTCATAGTCGAGGAAGAGATCGTATCCCTGAAACCGTTCCAGGCGTTCGCAGTTCTCTTCAACGACCAGGCGACGGGCGTGAAGAACGGCAAGCGGCTCTTCGGTAACATCATCGCCGTGAGGTCGGTCGATTCCACGGATGCGATGACCGCCACGCCGACGGAAGTCCCGTGGAAGACCATGATGACCCTCGCGAAGCGGATCACCGAGGAGGTGCCGACGGTGGTGAAGGTCGTGTACGACCTGTCATCGAAGCCGCCCAGCACGATCGAGTACATCTAGTCGGGATTACTCGCGTATCAGGGAAAAAGCCCGACAGACTGTCATTCCCGCGAAAGCGGGAATCCAGCACATGGCCAACGCGACCGAGTCTGTCGGAATCCGGTCTTGTCGTCTTGCTGTCGCGCCGTTTTCTGGATTCCCGCTTTCGCGGGAATGACATTATCATGCTTCTGCATGAACAAGCCGGGCCAGGGCTTTTTAGGTCTAGTGTGCTGCTGCTTTCGTTTCTGTGGCTTCCATTTGTCTTCCTTTCGGCAAAGAGGGGATCACCATGCTCGTACACGAACTGGCGCACGAGAAGAGCGTCGACAACAGCCACGGCCCGCTCTACCATGCGAGCGGCAACCTCATCGTACCCAAGGGGGCCGGGCTGAGCTCCGCACAGCGTGACCTGCTCCTCAAGGCGGGAATAGAGCTGCTGTACGAACTCGAGGGCAAGGACAGCGTCGAGCGGTTCGAGCACGAGTGCAAGAACCTGCGGATCCAGCTTGACACCGTCCAGGCGGGCCAGGTGCTGTCGAGACCGATCTACGACGAGCACGGGCTGCTCCTTCTCGAGGCGGGCAAGCCGTTGACCGCCGCCGCGATCGAGCGGCTGAAGAAGCGCGGGATGCGCGTCGTCTACAGACGCAAGACGCCGGAGGAGATGGAGCTCGCGCAGTATGAACGATACTCGCACCTGCTCGTCCTCAGCACAGGGGACGAGAAGGAGATCGTGCGAGGCGCCCTTCAGCAGGTCGGCAGGCGGACGGCAGTGCCGCCAAAGGAGGGGTTCACCCCCGATTGGGTGGACTCACAGCTCAGCGACGATCTGCACCCACCCGCAGGCGGCGTGCCTTTGAAGGACAAGCTCAAGCGGAAGGACGCGACCGGGGCGCAGCGCGGCGACAAGGAGAAGACCGAGTTCATCGACCTCCACCACGATGCGATAGTCCTGACGCGCAAGCTTCTCACCATGGCCCGCGACGAAAAGGACTTCGACGGCGCCACGATCGGCAGACTGGCGGGACAGATCGTGCACGCGATTCTGAAGGACAAGGACCTGGTGCTGAACCTCGTCCACATCAAGAACGTGGAAGACTACCTCGTCCACCATTCGGTGAACGTGTGTCTTATATCGGTCAACATAGCGACGGCCCTCGGGTTGGCTGCGGACCAGATTATCGAGATCGCGTTCGGCGCGCTGTTGCATGACCTCGGAATGATCAAGATCGGGAAAGCGATCCTCGAAAAGGCCGGGCCGTTGACGGCGGAGGAGAAGCTGGAGGTCGAGAAGCATCCCATCTACGGTCTTGAACTGCTTCAGTTGATCAAGGGCATCCCGAAGCCCACGCCCTACGTGGCCTACCAGTCGCACGAGCGCCTCGACAAGTCCGGCTATGTCCGACAGCGGGAAGGGAAGCAGATCCACCTGTACGCGAAGATTGTCGCGGTCGCTGACGTTTATGAGGCGCTCACCTCGGAGCGCGCGTACAGGAAGGCCTTCCTGCCATATCAGGCCATGGAACAGATCATCGCGATGGGGAACAAGCGGAAGCTCGATCCGGAGGTCATCAGGGCCTTCCTGCGCTACATGTCGCTCTTCCCCGTCGGAAGCTGGGTGCAGCTCAGCAACGGCAACATCGGCAAGGTTGTCTCGGCCAACGAGAGCAACTACGACCGGCCCGTCGTCAGGCTCATCTACGACGCGCAGAAGAAGAAGCTCGTGCCGCCATTGCTCCTGGATTTGCGCTCGGCGGAGAGCGTACGGGTCGAACGCGTGGTGGATTCCTCCGAGCTGGAAAGCGCGCTCATGGATGGGTTCTAGCCGACCGGCGGGGGGACTTCCTGCGTATTCAGCTTCAATTCGATATCCGAG
>JAVHLO010000477.1 GCA_031082105.1 Planctomycetota bacterium | reverse complement strand
GCGCGTCCATCGCCGTATGGATTTTTGACCGGCTTTCGTACGGAGAAGCCTGCGATGTTGCCGGTCCTGTCGATCCTGCTCTGTTCCCGGTCAAGGATCGGTCTCAGTCTCGCGCGGACCGCGCGCGCGTTGTGCGGAATGAAGACAACGTTCCCGGCATGTTCGCGGCCGACGTTGCGGTTGCCCACGTGGATCATCGGGAGTCCCAGCGCCGGAGCCTCGATGATCCCGGAAGAAGAGTTGCCGACCATCGCGGCCGCGTGACGCATGAGCGCGACGTATTCGCCTCGGGGGATGGACCGGAATGTCCGGACGAACGGCAACCGGACCGACCTCTCGATTTCGGCAATCACTGCGGCGCTGCCCGGATCGTTGTTTGGATAACTGATCGCAGCCTGTGCCGTCAGGCCCGCGATCGCCTTCAGTGTCTCCCTCATCTGTCGGCCCGCGGCGGCCCACTCGGATGAGACGGGGTGCTGTACGACTAGCACGAAAGGTCGGCGGAGATCGAATCCGTAGCGGGCGCAGAGCTCGGCGCGCCTCATGCGCCCTTCATCTTCGAGTCCGTCCAGCGCGGTAGTGCCGACCGGGCGGACGCGCCAGGGTTCCTCGCCCAGCTTCACGATCCTGCGCGCGCTCGTCTTCGTCGCGGGGAAGTGCAGATGCGCGAGCTTGGTGATCGTGTGGCGGATTGTCTCGTCAATATGCCCGACAAAGGACCGGTCGCCGCCGTGCAGGTGCGCGACCGGGATCGCCTCGGCGACCGCGGCAATGGCGGCCGCGAGCGGTTCGAGGCGGTCGCCGAGGAGCAGCACAATGTCCGGTCTCAGTGCGCGAAAGGCCCGAGACATGCCGGCAACACCGCGCGCCAGCGCCAGGCCCGGATCGGACTCGCCTCGCACGGGATACATAGGCACCGCGCGATAGATCATGAAACCGTCGCCGGCAACGAACCGGACCGTGCGCCCATAGCGCGGCACAAGATGCAGACCCGTGACCACCAACTGCAGGTCCAACCTGCGGCTGTCCTTGATCCTGGTCATGACCGGCCGGAGCAGACCGTATTCCGCCCTTGAGCCGCTCACGACACACACTCGAATTCTGTCTTGAGGAGAGTGGTTCATTCGACGAAAACGAAAGAACGAAAGAACCGAGGAACGAAAGAACGAAAGAACCGAAGAACCAAAGAACGGAAGAACCAAAGAACCACCACGCAATCGCATTCATGCCGGCGCGCTGCCCGCCAAGCTGCGCCAGGGAATGACAGGCTGTCGACAGTTCCCCCAGTTCTTTCGTTCTTCAGTCTTCCAGAACATCCCAGCCCAGGAGCACATCCGCGGCCAGGTCGCGAAGAGTCCTCCTGCCCACGACCCGACCGATCTCGAACGGCGGGATTCCGGTGCCCGGCCGTTTGCAGGCGAGCATCGGCCTTGTGATGACCGTCCCACGCGGGATCGGCCGCGCGGCGACGATGCTCTTGCGCGCGAACCGCCGCATCTCCAGCTCCGCCGGGCTGCAGGCCGCATCGGGCCGGCCCAGCGCGGATTCGAGCCGCCTCACCGCAGTCACGAATGTCCCGAACTCGGCGGGCGTGCTCGAGGCCTTGTGGTCCGGTCCCGGCAGCGACCTGTCGAGGGTGAAATGCTTCTCCACCGCGCACGCGCCGAGCGCGACCGCGCCCAGCGCGGCGACAGTGCCGATACTGTGATCGGAGAAACCCGCACGCGCCCGATATCGCCTCCGCAACGCAGGTATCTTGAGCAAGTTCAGCCCGGCATCGGGCGCGGGGTAGGCGGAAACGCAGTGAAGGAGCAGCAGGTCCCGGCATCCGGACCTGCGTACTGCGCGCACGGCTCGGTCCACGTCTCTCCTCGTCGACATGCCGAGCGAAAGGACGACGGGCCTGCCGGTCCGGGCGGCCTTCTCGATCAGCGGCGTGTTCGTGAGCTCGCCCGAGCCGAGCTTGACGGCCGCGCAGCGCAGTCCCACGGCATCCTTGAGACTTTCCTCGTCAAAGACGCTGGCGAAAAACTCCATCTTCAGCCGCGCGGCGAGATCCCGCATCCGAGCCAGGACGCGCACCGGCAGTTCGAGCTTCTTGAGCATCGTCAACTGGGAAGTGTCTCTGGTCCGTCGTTTCTGGTAGGGCGCCGTGGAGGCGGAAGACGTCGCGAGCATCTCCGACTTGAAGAGCTGGAACTTGACGGCATCCGCGCCGGCCGCGGCAGCGGCCTTGACGAGCCTCTCTGCAAGGCGGGCGCTGCCGTTGTGGTTCACGCCGATCTCCGCGATCAGCAGGGCCGGCACGCCCTTCCCGACGCGCCTGGTTCCGAATCGCATCGTCTCTGTCATGGCAATAGTCCGTCCGTGTGAATACAAAGACCGGCCGCCATCCACGGGGCGCCGATAGACTAGCACACTCCACGCGGCCTTTCAAGAAAATCGGCCTGGTCCGGACTATTCGCGTATCAGGGAAAAAGGCCGACAGTCTGTCATTCCCGCTTTCGCGGGAATGACATTTTCACGCTTCTTCATGAATAGGTCGGCCTGGTCCGGGTTCGGGGTCGGTGTCGAGCGTCCACAGGCCGACTCATTATGTTGACATTCGCCGATGTTTGCGCTAGACTTGTCCCGTATGGTCCCGCAGGATCGGGCGGGCAGTTGTGTTGGACGGGCGTCTCGCCTGTACACGTCATAGGGATGACAATGTCGCTTGCCGTTCGCCGTTTGACCTTCACCATCCTGCCGCTCATTGCTGTGGTCGTGTCGCTGACACTCGCGGCCGGCGCGACTGCGGCGGGTGCGGAAGAGGAGAAGCAGCCCGCGGATTCCGATCGGCCAACCGACACCGGACAGCCCGGCGTGCGGGCGTTCGTCGATAAGGTCGCAGAGAAGACCAAGGAC
>JAVHLO010000476.1 GCA_031082105.1 Planctomycetota bacterium | reverse complement strand
ATCGGCTGCAACCAGCAACGCGCCCGCTCGTACAACTCGGACTACAGCTACGACAACAGCGCCAGCGCCGAGACTTTCCGCGCCACGACCAACCTGCGCGTTCGCTCGGGCCCGGGCACCAACTACCGCCAGGTCGGCAGCCTTTCGGCCGGGCAGTCCTTCTCGGCCGTCGGTTCGCAGGGCGAGTGGGTCCAGCTCGCCAACGGCGGCTGGGTCAGCGCCCACTACGTCAGCCGCTAGAATCCCCGCATCGCAAGGAAAGGCCGCCCCTCCGGGGGCGGTCTTTTTTTGGCCGGGACGCTACTGGCTGACCCAGAGAATGCGGCCCATCCAGACGATATCCTTGCGGGCCACGACGCGCGGTTCATAGGCCGGATTGATCGAGGCCAGGGTCACCGCCTTCGCCGTCAGACCGGCCACCTCCTTGGCCAGGGTCTCGCCGCCGGTGGTGCGCACCACCACCCGGTCGCCCTTGCGCACGTCGGCGGCCTCGCGGTCGACGATGATGCGGTCGCCCTCGCGGTACACGGGCGCCATCGAATCGCCGGTGACGCGCAGGCTCAGCAGCGACTCTCTCGGGCGCGGCAGCTCGGTCTGCTCCCAGCCGTCGCCGACCGGCAGGCCGGCGTCGTCGAAGAAGCCGTCCTGTCCGGCCTGGGCCATGCCCAGCATCGGCACGGTCGACGGCCGCTCGGGCGCGTCCCGGGCCAGGGCCGCGAACTCGCCCAGCGACAGGCCGGTGGCGTTCAGGATCCTTGTCAGGCTCTCGGTCGAGGGCCAGCGCGGCCGCGGCGGATCGCCGGGCCCGAACCGCTTCGACGGGTTGAAGCTGGTCGCGTCCAGTCCCGCCCGCCGCGCCAGCGCCGAGGCGCTGATCCCCTCGCGCCGCGCCAGCCCGTCGATCGCCTTCCAGAGCTGGCCGTGAGAGAGGGGCATGAGGGCAGGGGTCCGGACGGCCGAATCGGCCGCTTCGGCCCAAGGCTACCGCTTCGGGTTAGGAATATCCACCTAAGTATGCACTTTGCAAACCGGAATATCCTCCTATGACAGGCGACGACAGGCCGGCACTAGCTGAGATTGAGATTACGGACGCGATGCTTCGCGCTGGCGTTGCTTCGCTGCGCTCTTCTTTTGACGAAGAACTTTCGACCTGCTCGGAGGTGTCGTTGGAACGAGCTGTAGGCGAGGTCTTTCAGTCCATGGCGACCCGCTGCTGATCTGCGGCCCTGTCGGGTGGCGGTAGAGAATCCGGTAGCCGATGCCTTCCGCGTAGTCTGCGAGGGCGGCCAAGTCGCCCCTTAGGCGACGAAAGAGGGTCGTCTTAGGGTAACTGGCGAGCAGTTCGAGCGGGGCCTTTCGCGCTCCGAGATCTTCCGGTGCGAAGCCCTCCTCCTTCGAGTGGTAGTAGAAGCCGACGTGAGCGAACGCGTTGCGGTAGGGAGCCAACTTCTCGTGAGCCCGGCAAATCCAAAGCACATTGGATTTCATCCTCGCTCCGATCCGGCCGGTCCCCGCCGCCTTCTCGACCATTTGGCGTTGCGTGCTGTCGCTTTGGATTGAGTGCCATATCCCGTAGGCGAAATCGTAATCACGGCTGTCGGTGATGGCCCAGAAGGTCAGAAACAGGGCGCCGTGTAGTCGGTTCCACAGGTATATGACTTCCCCGATCTGCCGGGCGTGTTCGTCAAACGCGTCCTGATCTTCTTGAGCGTTTGTGCGCCGACTCCTATGTCTGCTGGTAACGATGGCGTCCCTGGAAACCTGGCCCATGCCGCAATCCCCCTCCGATCCCGTCGCTGACCGCCGCGACGAAGTGCTCAAGCGGATGCTGAACACCCCGCCTAAGCCGCACAAGCCGAAAGAGAAGAAGGGGCGCGAGCCGAAGCCCGCGCCGAAGGACAAGTCGTAGCGCGGGCCTAGTGCGCCGCGCCGGGAGGCACGGATGCTAACAGGGCCATCTCAGCAGCTAGTCCGGCGAAGTCCCCGCTTTTCACTGCAAGTGGAAGTAGCGACCCGTTTGCCAGCTCGAAAACCAACATCGGGTTCCCTTCAGCGTCCTGATCCAACCACACGTCGCTAGCTTTCAGGCTGCTGCTGATTAAGCGCCCCTCCTCCGAGAGCCCAGCGTTTAGCTTCATCGCTTCGGCATTTATGGCCGCGAGCACTGGCCCGACCACGCCTAGAGCAAGATCGACGCGCATCGCGCGGCCATCATCAAGGCCCAGCTGAAGCGTGATGGTGTTGTCAGTTGGGTCGGAGCCCGCGAATAGCAGACTCCGACCGATTAGTGGTTCTTCCATTCAACCGTCCTCCGAGCGCCTGTGAGCAACCTTCGGCTTTTGGGCCTTCTTGCGCAAACGAGCGAGGCGGAGCGCCTGAAACCTAAACGTAGGCTTCGTTAGACCGCCGATAGGTCAGGCGCTTCCCGACGGTGCCGAGGATGGCCAGATCGGTTCGCATGGTGTCGTTGAAGCCGAGCGCGGCGCGGGTGTTGTGGCGGAAGCCAAACTCGGTGACGTAGCGGTTCAGGTGCTTCTCGCTGCACTGCTGATAGACGCCTTTCATGCCCTTCTTGAAGACGCCGAAGAAGCCTTCGGCCGAGTTGGTGTTCACGTCGCCACGGGCATATTCGCCCTTGGAGTGCTTGACCGTCTCGTGGCTGGCGAACACGTCGGCGGCGCCGGTGTAGAGGCGGCTTTCGTCGGTGTGGAGGCGCGAGGCCGGGTGCACGTTTTCGACCACGATGCGCTGGACGGTCGCCTTGTCGGCTACGGCGACGTGGAACACCTTGGCGCGTCCGCCGCGCTCGACCAGAGCGACGACCGGGCGGCTGTTGCGGCGCTTCGGATTGCCTTTCAGGAAGGGCGTTCCATCAGTGCGAGTGACGGGCGAGACAGCGGGCTTGCCGTA
>JAVHLO010000475.1 GCA_031082105.1 Planctomycetota bacterium | reverse complement strand
CGCAGCCGGGTTTGGCGTGCTGTGGACGATTATCGCGGTGGCGATGGCCGGCTCGATGCCCGACGAGGGGCCGTTTGCCGTTGCGAAATATGTCTTTCCCGCCTTTGGCGTGCTCTTCATACTTGCCGCGTTGCTTGGAGGACGCGCGCACAAGCCCCCGCAAGCGACAGGCGAGTCGCAGGGTAAGAGCGCTCCGCCGGAGACGAAACCGACACAGAGCGCGGACGCTTCACCTCAAAGAGAGATGAAGCTCGCGTGTTCCCGCTGCGGCGCGACACCGGCCAATCCCAGCGTCTCACCTCACGGCGACGTGAAATGCGAATACTGCGGGACATGGTATAACGTGTACCGTCGCGGCGATTGAGCCGCGCGGTTCCCGGCGCGAGTGGACGCGCGAATGAGCTTCTGTCTTGACATATCCGGGCATCTATGCTATGCTTCTCGCGCATGACCTGGCAAGGAAAGACTGCCGAAGGATCGATTATCTACGGAGCACCCTGATGAAAGTCCTGAACTACAGAATCATGTTGAGAAAGGAACCGGAAGGCGGATACACCGTCATCGTTCCCTCCCTGCCGGGCTGTGTTACATTTGGCGGGACGATAGACGAGGGAGTGCGCATGGCGAAGGAGGCGATAGGCGTGTACCTGGAAAGCCTGAAGGCGCGCAAGGAGAAGATCCCGGTGGAAGAGAACGTCTTCGAGACCACTGTGGCGGTGAGATCAAATGCGTAGACTCCCTGCGCTGACTCCACGAGACGTTGTCCGCATCCTTCGGAAGAAGGGCTTTGCCATGGAAAGAAGCAAGGGAAGCCATCAGGTATTCGTCAATTCAGAGACGAACAGGACCGTCGTCGTTCCATTTCACAAGAAGGACCTGCCGAGATGTACTTTCTTCGAGATTCTCCGTCAGGCAGGCATAGACAGGGAGGAAATCGAACAGCTCCTGTAGGCCGGGGCTGCACACCTTGTTCTTTCCGTGCGTCGGTACCTACTGCCGCGGCACGCGCAACGAGATGTCGCCTTCCCCCGGGCCCTCGGACGGATCGTACGGCGTGCCGCCGTCGTCCTTGAGATTCTCGCCGACGCTGTAGACTACAAAACCGTCCGGGCTCTTTCTGTAGATGTAGCCGGCGCCCGTGTAGGGGTCGGTCGGCAGTTCCGGGAGCAGGTCCGGCGCCAAGTCTGAAAGCGATTCCGGCAACGAACCCGTCCTTGTTTTGTAGATGAGAACAGCGGCGCCGAGCACGAGGACATCACGCTTGGCTGCGAAGCGGGCGTAGTCGAAGAAGCGTCGACTACAGACGTCCGCGATTATCCTGGAGAAACAGTATCTTGGTTGTCTCCTGAGAGCTGATACGATGTCCATCAGTTCTCTTCTCACTTCATGTAGCGGGCGTTTCGACAGTTCGATGCATTCGCGTATGAACCTCAGGCAGGCGGCATACTCCTGCACAAGAAGCGTCTTCTCGCCGTAGAGCACTATTTGCCAGAAGGCCAGTCTCCTCCAATGGAACTCTATCTCACGGCATGCGCCGCGCGAGCTGGGAAGAGGCCTTTCCGCGAGAATCGCACTAATGTCCGGCAGTTCAACGCAACGCTGCATTCTCAACTCGGTTTGCAGACTGTTCTGAACTGAAATCTGTCTGAGCTCTTGGAGTATCTTGCGCATGTCGAGCTCGGATGCGCCTGCCGAAATGAGAATCTCAGCAATGTCTTCGAAACAAGCTTCGGCGTAGTCCGTCGGCGAGTACCAGAACACAGGCTGTTGCTGCATGTGGCGCACCATTCTCAAGACAGCGCAGTAGTCGTCACGCGAAGCCGGAATGTCGCCTTTCCGCAAAGCCAGGTGGGCCCGAGTCGCGAACATCCACACAAGACGATGCATCTTGTCAGAACGTACAAATGCCGCATCGTGGTCATTCCCGGCAAGTTCCGGGAATCGGCACTTTTCCAGATTCACGGCCCCCAGGCAGATCTCAAGGGCTTCTTCGTACTCCGGGAGTACCGGCACAAGAAGCAGAAAACGCTCGTCGCGATCGTGATCATTCGTCGATCGAAAGTCAAGTTGGCTTCTCAATGAGATGCCAGAGGCGCCGTGGCCAGCCATCTCGTCCATCGCCTGCAAGTAGACCAGCGCGGCGTTCTGGCCTGGAAGCACCGGCGGCGAGGCCAGTTGGTCAAGCCGGGTCGGCTCGCCATGTTCTTCCACGTAGGCCAGCTCTCTGCTGAGATGATTCGATGCCCCCACGCAACCTGACACTCTGCAAGTCAACCATGCCGCCGGGACCAGCAGGACAAATCCGACAACGTTCAGAACTGTTCGGCGTAGCGGGGTCATCCTCTCCTCCTGTTGAGACACCTCAGACGATCATCATTCGGCGGCCTCCATTGCCTTCATGAACGTGCCCGATCTAGGTGGGGTTCATCTCACTTGCCGGTTTCTTCCTGGAGGGGGAGATTCCGCACCTGCACTCATCCGCTGACCGCGCAGGCAACCAGGTCGATCTGAAGGCTTGACAGGGGGTGGAGATCGTCGTGCCTGACGAAGAGACGACATTCCTCGCGGCGGAGCTTGAGGCCGATACCGGGCTTCCATGTCCCGATGCCTTCGCGGCTGCTACCGCGGTACTGCGGGGCGCAAGGCTCATCACAGGCGACCGTCACTTCGAGAAGCTGCCCGCCGACGTGGTTGTAGACTGGATCTGGCCCGGTCTACTCATGAAATTCGATTCGCTGTCATGCCGAACCTGGTTCGGCATCTCCTTCAGCGAAGGGCTGGACATGTGGTAAAGGAGATTCCGAACCGAGTTCGGAATGACAGGCTATCGCTGCTTTTCCTTGATTCGTGAATAATGCCGGCTAGGAGCCCTTCCTAAGACCCCGATATTGCGAAGACCAAGCCGCGAGCGTAAGCGAGCG
>JAVHLO010000474.1 GCA_031082105.1 Planctomycetota bacterium | reverse complement strand
CGAGCACTTCTTTCTCCCCGGTCCTGCGCGCATACAGCCTGTCCGGGATGGCCAGGTTCGACCCGATCGCGAGCTCGACGCGTTTCCCGGCCGCCTCGACTGCGATCACGAGGCGCGGCTTGTCCAATCCGAACCCTGCATCGCCGCCCTCGGCGGCTTCGGTCGCGCCGACCCGGGTGAACTCGCGCGCCTCCGTGATCGCGTCAAGGAGGCAGCGCATCTCGTACGGATCGGCGGGCGCGCCGGGCGGCTTGTCGAGCGCCCATTCCCGAGTCTCCTTGTCGCGCTTGAGACAGACGGAGGAACTCGCGCCCGCAGCGGAGATAAGCGAGATATCGTCGCGGTCAAACTTGAAGACCCGCGCATCGTGCCGGCCGTCGCGCTTTCCGTCGCCGGGTCCCAGCGTTTCCGACAGGATAATTGCGGCGCCGACGAGCGCGGCGACTATGGCCAGGATGAGGGTCGTTTTCGATCTCATACCCGTCTTTTCAGCCAGACAAAGATACCTAGCAGCACCGCCAAGCCGGGCAGCACGATTATCGACACGATGAAGACGAACCGGGTGCGGCCCTCCGTCATCCGGATCGAGGGATCATGCGGCTCTATCGGTGGAATCCTGATGGTCGCCTCACGCTCCAGCAGCCAGCGCGTACAGTTCAGGAAGAAGCCCAACTGGTCCGGGATCTCGAGCGGCATCGCGTTGCGGATCATATCCGAATCGCCGACGACGACGATCCGCACGTCTTCGTACGGCTTGCCCTTCGCGGACGGCTGCGCCGACGCCGCAATGGCGAGTGGAAGCGGCCCGAGTCTGTCTTTGCCCGGCTCGAACTGCCACAGGTTCTTCTGGAACGCTTCCACGCTCGCTTTTCCCCATGAGTTTGTGGACGAATTCATGAGGCTGACGGACTCGACTTCCTTCGGGCACGAGGTCACGACCTCCAATCCACAAGTCTGCCAGAACATTGTCTGGACTCGCTGGTTCATGTCCTTGACGATGGGGTGCATTCCATACCCCTCGAACATCAGTATCCATGCGGGGTTGCCACCTTCCCCCTCCGGGCTCGACCATCGGCAACAGTAGTCCATATCGATTACGTAGTTCTGCATGACGCCAACTCCCCAGTTGCGGAGAAGGCCTTCGAGCCCGTTCGCGGAAAACGGATCGAGGAAGACGAGCAGCTTCCCGCCGCTCTCGAGGTAGCTGTCGATCATGTCGAGCTCGCGCTGGACGAACGGCCGCGTCGTCCCGGCGATGACATACAGTTCACAGTCGTCGGGGAGCGTATCGGTCATCGTGAGCGTCAGCGGCTGGACATCGCAGTTCTCGAGGTCCGCAAGCACCGCAATGACGCCGTCGAACCCGCGCGGGTCACGGCCTTTGAAGGCGGGCGAACCGTGCCCATGGTCCCAGTAGACGCGCCGCGCCTTGCCTTCAGCGACGGAAAGGACCGCGGACGTGAATAGTTGTTCGCCCCTGAACCGTCGAATGCGCTCACCTTCACCGGGGCCGAGGACTTCGCCTTCGTACAGTTCCATGAAATCCAGCGTCCTCTTCTGTCCCTCGGAGAAGAAGATGACGGAGTTGACGGGCAGCTCTTTGGTCGTGAACTTGTAGCGTTCGGCGAGCTCGCGAGCGCGCGCGGGGTCGTTCAGGATGTTCAGCCGCTCCAATGAGATCCGCCGGTTTGCCCTGGCATACTCTTCGAGCAGGTCGCAGGACTTGGCATAGATGCCCCTGTTGATCTCAAGGTCGGGGATGAAACAGATGGCAATCTCCACGTCCTTGTCGACACGCGCGACGACATCGCGCGTCTGCGCGTCGAGCGTGTAGATACGCGCGAAGGTCATGTCCTTCCGCCACGGATGGCGGTAGGCGAGATAGTTGACTCCGACAAGAATGGTCATGAGCAGAGCCACCATGGCGACGGTGTTGGCCCACGAACCGACGCGCTGGAGCGCGCCCCAGGAGCCTTCCATCTTCTTTCCGCTATCGTTCACGAGCATGACTCATCCTGCAATCGCACCCACCCAGCAGCCTGTCCGAGTAACGCAGTTTGTAGTAACGCACGAAGCCGCAGCGTACTGCCGTTCCTTCGGAGACGCCACTCCGCCCTGCGGGGCTACGTGGCTTACTACAAACATCTGCGGCGCTCACGCTTGCGGCTCGGTTTTCGCCACTTCGAGGTCTCAGGATGGGCTCCAAGTTCAAAGAACCAGGAACCGAGATCCCGGCCCGGCGGCGCACTGCTATCGCCAGCGCCGCGCGTCCAGCACTCGCACCGTCAGAAACAGGAAAAACACGACCACCGACGCAAAGTATACGACGTCCACCGAATCGAACACACCCTTGCCGAGCGATTCGTAGTGGGAAAACAACGCGACGTACGAGAGGATCTTGTTCCACGCCTTGCCCGGCTGCCAGACGGCTGAGGCGAGGAACTGGAATGCGATCATCGCGAAGAACACGGCATACGTTATTGCAGCGGCCACGACCTGGTTCCGGCTCAGAGACGATATGAAGAGCCCGATCGCGACCAGTACGGCCGCGGTAAAGAACACGCCGAGATACGACATGATCAGCATCCCGGGCTCAGGGTTTCCGAAATAGAAGCACATCGCGGCCAGCAGGAGCGACGGCGCGAGCAGCGCGCAGAAGAAGACCATCGCCGCCGCGTACTTGCCGATGACGATCTGCGTGTCGGAGACGGGTGTCGTGAGCAGCATCTCGAGCGTACCCATCCTCTTCTCTTCCGCGAGGAGCCGCATGGCAAGCAACGGGCAGACGAGCACGATGATATTCCACATGTCGCCCAGCACGAGGCTCATCGAGTCCGCGCTCGCCGTGAATGTGAACCTGAGATGGAAGAAGAGCCCGGTCACGAGAAGGAACCCTGCGAGCACGACCCAGCCCAGGGCCGTGT
>JAVHLO010000473.1:1299-2924 GCA_031082105.1 Planctomycetota bacterium | reverse complement strand
CCCGCTTTCGCGGGAATGACATTTTCACGCTTCTGCGTGAATGGGTCGGGTTGGGGGTTGTCTCCGACCGCCGCAGGGACGAAAGCGGACTTGATTGAAGGAGCCGTGAATCCCTATGAATCCGGGCGCAGACAAGGTGGTCTATCTCGACAACAATGCGACGACGCGCGTGGCGGACGAGGTGGTTGACGCGATGCTGCCGTACCTGAAGAACCTTTACGGCAACCCGTCGAGCATGCACACGTTCGGCGGCCAGGTTATGGCGCACATCGAGCTGGCGCGTGAACAGGTCGCAAAGCTGCTCGGCGCGCAGCCGTCCGAGCTCGTCTTCACGAGCTGCGGCACCGAGAGCGATAACGCCGCCATTCTGGGCGCGCTCGAAGCGCTTCCTCAGAAGAGGCATGTCATCACCACCCGCGTGGAACACCCCGCGGTGCGGACCCTCTGCGCGCATCTCAAGGGCAAGGGGTATCGCGTCACGGAGCTGGGCGTGAACCCGAAGGGCTTGCTCGATGTCGCGGAGTTCACCGCCGCGCTGACGGACGACACCGCCGTCGCAAGCGTCATGCACGCAAACAATGAGACCGGCGTGATCTTCCCCGTCGAGGATCTCGCGAGGATCGCAAAGGCGCGCGGTGTGGTTTTCCATACTGACGCGGTCCAGTCGGCGGGCAAGCTGCCGATCGACATGTCCCGGAGCGCGATCGACCTGCTCTCGATCTCAGGCCACAAGCTGCACGCGCCGAAGGGCGTTGGGGCGCTGTACGTCCGACGCGGGACGCGGATAAGGCCGTTCGTCATCGGCGGCCACCAGGAACGCGGGCGCAGGGGCGGGACCGAGAACGTGGCCGGCATCGTCGGGCTCGGCAAGGCGTGCGAACTCGCGGCAAAACACCTGCCCGAAGAGAACTCGCGCGTGAAGGCGATGCGTGACCGGCTGGAGGAGACGGTGCTCTCGACGATCCCCGACACTCTCCTGAACGGCGATGCAACGAAGCGCCTGCCGAACACATCGAACATCAGCTTCAGCTACGTCGAGGGCGAGGCGATCCTGCTGCTATTGAGCCGCGCGGGGATCGCCGCGTCGTCGGGTTCCGCGTGCACATCGGGCGCGCTCGAACCTTCACACGTGCTCAGGGCGATGGGGGTGCCGTTCACTTCCGCTCACGGCTCCGTCCGCTTCAGCTTGAGCAGATACAACACGGAGGCGGACATCGACTTCACGCTGGCGAGCATCGGTCCGATCATCGCGAAGCTGCGGATGATATCGCCGTTCTCGAAGGGCGAGTCGAAGACGTGCGGAGGGTGTTTGTAGTAGCGCCGCCTTCGGCGCGTCAGATCATCCACGGCGCGAGGACGAGCCTACTGCAAACCGAGCCGCGACCGTGAGGGAGCGGCCAAGGCGCGTGCGCAGCGGCAGAGCGCGCTTGGCCACCTACACACCCGGTTGCGGACGGAGTATCCTTCCATCGGCTTTGGCGCGGGCGCTTGATGCCGTCCAGGCGTGATTGTTTGCCCGATCTCAAGAGAGAACGAACATGAACACACTTTACGATTGGCTCCAGCAGAATCTTGTCGTGGTGCTGTTGGTCTACGGACTCTCCTTCGTGGTTGTAGCCGTCGCC
>JAVHLO010000473.1:0-1289 GCA_031082105.1 Planctomycetota bacterium | reverse complement strand
GTCGCCATCTGGACGCACCCCAAGAAGGGCAGCGCCTTCACGCTTGCGAACGTACTGTGGTTGTTTGTCGCTTACGCTGCGATTCATGCCGTCGCCGATTTTCTGGCAGTGTGGGCGGCATTCAACAAGGCGCATGGCCCCCTGCGTGAGATCGAGCATTTCATCACATACATATCGTATCTTTTTCTATTCGAGTTCGGAAGAAGATTGACCAGGCTGAGCGGAAAAGCTATTGCTTGGTGGACGCTGCCGCTCGCGGCGGCGGGCGTGGTTGCCGCAAGCCTTTTTTCCGCTGATCCCTTGACTACCGCCAACGTGCTCGTCGGATATATGATTCGTTTTCCGGCAGGATTGATGGCTGGGTTTGGACTTCTCTGGTACTGGCGTTCCATCAGAGAAAAGACCGTACTGCCAAAGCTCGGGGTCTACTTCACTGCGGGAGCCGTCTCACTCCTTGCCTGGGCCTTTTTCTGCGGGTTTGTGAGAGCCAAAGGAAGCTTCTTTCCCGCCAATTGGCTGAACATACAGAGTTTCGGCGAGACCATGAAGATTCCCGTTTATTTCTTTCGAGCGGCCTGTGCGTTGGTTTCGGCGTGGGCTTTTGTCGGCATTCTCAAGATATTCTCATGGGAAACAATCGCCAAGCTCCAGCAGGCGCAGCAGACACTGGAGCGATTCCTGGTCAGGCAGGGCGAGCGACACCTGGATGTCATGGACAAATCCTCGGACATGATTGTTTCTCTTGATGCCGAGTATCGCATTCTCGGCGCCAACAGAAAGGCCTGCGACCTTCTCGGCTTCGCAGGTGACGAACTCGGCGGAAAACATGTCAAGGACATTTTCACGCCCGACACATGGCTGAGGCTGCAAGCGTCCTTTGACGTGCTGAAACGCGACGGACTGTCTCTGGTAGAAGACGGACAGATATTGAAGAAGAACGGTGGAATGCGGGACGGAGATACATTCCTGGTCGCGGCGTACGACAATCTTGGGCAACAGACCGGCGTCAGATGCATGATCAGAGACGTCACGGAACGACGGCAGGCGCAGCAGACAATATCGCGAAACTATGACACGCAAAGGGTCATAAACTCGCTCTTGAGCCTTTCCCTGCAGGACATCCCCAACTTCGCCTACATCCTTGAGGCAGAGGTGATGTCTGACGAGCCTGACATGCACATACCTAATCTCAAGCGGCTGATCTCAAGCCTCGGCTGCGAGCCTATCGAGCCTGAAGAATTCAAGGAAAAGATTAACGAGTACATAAAGAAGTACTCGAAGAAGTGATT
>JAVHLO010000472.1 GCA_031082105.1 Planctomycetota bacterium | reverse complement strand
TGCGGGCGGGGGGCGGATAAATGGCTGACGACCGCCCTACTTGGATTCGCGGCACTCGGGGATTCTGACCACCAGCCTGAACTCCGTTCCGAACAGGACGGGGGTCGCCCTCTTGTGCTTGGCCTTCACGGTCCCGCGGGCGCCGCGCTCCTTGATTTCCAGGGTCCCCGAGGCAACGGAGGAAAAGAGCATCCATTCGTTGTCCACCCGCGCAAAGCCCGGCGCAGGAGGGAATCCGCGCATTGTGTCCACGGGCATCCTCTTCGTCGTTGCGTCGACGTCGTCAGCCAGCAGAACCACGGTCCTGCCCTTCGTCTCGACCCCGAGAACCAGTAGTATCTGCACCATGTCAGGTACGACCTGCCTTGTGCCGCTTCTCGGCAGGCCCGGGTCGGACTCGTACAATACAAACGAGCTGTCGATGCGCCTCGTGGAATCCCAGCGCAGCTCCGGTCCGATCTTCTCTTCCTTGTTCTTCCTGACCTTCGGCGGGTACGTCGTGTCCCATGTGTCGGTATGCTGTGTCCAGAACCTCACCTCGAAATGAAGCATGCGATCGACCAGCCCGACACACTCCTTCCTCACGAAGTCTCTGGATTGCATGATCATCTCCGCCGACTGGAACGACGCGGTGCCGTCAACGAGCGGAAAGACTCCCCTGTATATGCGAGTGGAGGTCGGGTCCGGGTCGAGGATGTACAGCACGTAGACGAGGTTGTTGGCCGCAGAGCCGAGCGGGAACCGGCGGTCCGCAATATCCGCGGCGGCCTTATTGTCTTCACGGCCCATCTTGATGAAACACAGCCACTGTCGTCCGAGCTGATCGGTCCCGCATCGCATGAATGGGAGACTGACGAGGAAATCGGAGCCGACGCCGGCGACGGTCTTCTTCTCCTGCGCGGTGAGTGTGCTGTCCGAGCTGACCCAGGCCGGGTAAGGCAGGAAGGACGGTTCGACGTACACGTCGTGAAGGTCGCACGCGAGCAGCTCAAGAACCGCGAAGGCGCGTTCGTTCATTTCGCGCTGGACCTCTCCGCGATCCCAGATTTCGAGGCCGCCGGCAAGCAGACCGACGAGCAGCATGCCGAGCAGCATGAAGACCCCCGTCGCGACCAGCAGTTCAACGAGCGTGAATGCGCGGCGACCGCGGCCGGTCAGTCGCCCGGGGAAACCGGATCGGGATATCGGTGCGGAGGCGCTCAGCATCTGAAGTTTGCAGTTCGGAATCTGGATCCTGTTCCGGATCCTGGGGACTCGGGAATCTAGCCCGCATCATTCGCGCATCTGGGGAAAAGAGCGACAGACTGTCGTTGCGAGCCGCAGCGAAGCAATCTCCTTGTCTCCGTGGTGGCGAAGGGGATTGTTTCGCTGCGGCTCGCAATGACACGCGAGAGGCTCTACTGTGAAGCCACCGGTCATGAAATAACGAGGGCAGTGGTTCGTGACAATTCAGATTCTGGGTAGCCTGTCGTCTACCGCTCCCTCACGATCGCGGCACTGATTCCGGAACTTCAAGTGTCATGAACCGCTAGATCTGCTCGCGGACCTTCTTCTGGTCGCCGTAGTAGTAGTAGTACTCTACCCGGGCTCGCTTGCGGGACATCGTGAGTATGACGCCGAGCATGCGCGCATGGACGTTGGCGAGCAGGTGCTTCGCCCACGTGACGTCGCGCTGCTCGGACATCCCTGCGCCGACGACGAAGATATTGGCGTCGACCTTGGTCGTAAGCGTCAACGCATCGCTGACCGTGCAGATGGGGGGTGTGTCGAGTATCACGATATCCATGGCCTTCCGTGCCTCGGAGAGCAACTGTTCGAACCGCGCGGTTTCGATCAGGGTTGCGGCGCTGGCCGGCAACGGACCGCTCGGCAGCACATAGAGGTTTTCAACCTCGCAGCCCATGAATATCTGGTTGAAGGACATCGGCCTCTCTTCCTTCGCGGCAGAATCAGCCGGGGTCAGACCCATGACCTTGAGACGGCCGTCCAGCACTCCGGAGAGTCCGCGCGAGTTGTCCAGTTTCAGCATGTTGTGCACTTCCGGTCTGCGCATGTCGCCGTCGATCAGGAGGGTACGCAGCCCCTTGCGGGCGAAGGCCGTGGCCAGGTTGACCGAAACGGTAGTCTTCCCTTCCTGGGGGTTCGCGCTGCAGACGGCTATGCAGTTGTACCCGCCCTCCAGGAGCGCCGTGCGGATCAATGTGGCGGCCGCGTTGAACATCTCGCCCAAGGAGCTGTTCGGTTCCAGTCGCATGCTGAGCCTCTCTCCGTCAATATACGGCACGATGCCGAAAACGGGGAGGTTCAAATGACGCCTGACGTCGTACTCGGATGAGATGGACGTATCCAGATACTCGCGCAGGTATGCGACCATTATTCCGACCACGAAGGCGCTGAGCATCCAGAATACCATCGAGCCGGGCATCTTGCGCCCTGCTTCAACGGCCTCGACGGCCTCGCGTCTCACCTGTACGTAGGGTCTTGCCGAACTGATGAGCAACTCGCACCTGCGCTTCAACGCCATCAGATCGGTCGTATCTTTCGTGACGATCTCCAGGTCGTTCCTCAGAGGCGTGTACTGGGCATAGCGTTCGGAGATCGTCGCCATCTCCGCGAGCCTGACGTCAAGTTCGGCCTCCAGCGCGCTGAGTTCGAGGTCTTTCTGCCGTCGATGTCCGCCGAGCTGGTCCAACCTGGCTGTTGCGCAGGCAGCTTCTGTTTGTAGTGATCGAGTTGGGCCCGCAGTTTCTTCACCTCCGGATGCTCGGGCTCGAGGAGAGTCTCCTCCGCGACAAGGGCGGCTTCCATCTCGGCGACTCTCGCGTCGTAGGCTGATTCTTCGACCGTCCCCAGAGCCGCGTCGCCCCCGCCGGTGACCATCCCAATCCTGCAGTGGATGCCTGCCTGGATGCGCTGGACTTCGT
>JAVHLO010000471.1 GCA_031082105.1 Planctomycetota bacterium | reverse complement strand
CGCTCAAGGGGCATAGGATCACAGTCTTCGAGGCGCTCTCCGCACCGGGCGGGATGCTCAAGTGGGGAATACCCGACTACCGGCTCCCCGCCGCGGTGCTTGATGTCGAAATCAAGAGCGCAGTGCTCGATCTCGGCGTCGAACTGAAGCTCAACTCGCCCGTGGGCGACAAGGTGAAGCTGTCCGACCTGCGCAAGGAAGGGTACAAGGCCTTCTTCCTCGCCATCGGCGCCCACAAGGGGCTGAAACTCGACATCCCGGGCGAATCAGAGTTCCCTCTCCCTTTGAGAGAGGGCGAGGATGAGGGCGAGCGACGTTCCCCTCTCCCTCTGGGAGAGGGCGAGGGTGAGGGGCGTTCTCTTCACCCATTGAGTGGATGTCCCGCAGACGGCGTCTGTTCGAATGGCGTGATGGACGCCGTCCGCTTCCTCAGAATGTGCAAGGCCGGCAAGGTCAAGGGGGTCCGGGGCAGGGTAGCCGTGATCGGCGGGGGCAATGTCGCGATCGACGCCGCGCGCAGCGCGTGGCGTCTTGGCGCGTCGGAAGTCAGAATCCTGTACCGTCGTTCGCGCGCTGAGATGCCGGCCAACCCGTGGGAGGTCGAGGAGGCCGAACACGAGGGCGTCAAGATCGAATATCTCGTCGCGCCTGTGAAGCTGGTCGGAGACCGCGCCGGCAGCGAGTCGACAGGGCCGTGCGCCACGCCGGCTCCTTCCGCGACTGCGGACCTGACGGGCATCGAATGCATTCGAATGGAGCTTGGCGCGCCCGACGCGAGCGGGCGGCGCAGGCCGGTGCCGGTCAAAGGGTCGGAGTTCATCGTTGGCGCGGACATCGTGATTCCCGCAATCGGCCAGCAACCGGAATCGAGGCATTTCGGCGGGGGCAAGGTCTGTACGGCCAGGAACGGCACTTTCACGGTTGATACGTTGACCCTTCAGACTGGCGAGCCGGACGTCTTCGCGGGCGGAGACGCGGTGCTCGGCCCCGCAACGGCCATCGAGGCGATCGCCGCCGGCCAGCGTGCGGCCGAGTCCATCCACAGATTTCTCACAGGGCAATCGCTGACCGAGGGTCGCGAAGTCCCGGCTCCCGAGCCGGCAAAAAAAGACACCGCCGGCGTGACGCCCGCGCCGCGCACCGCGATGCGCAGCGTGCCGGTCGAGAAGCGGCGCGGGAACTTCGACGAGGTCGAGCTCGGCTTCTCCGAGGAAGAGGCCGTCGCCGAGGCGCAACGATGCCTCAACTGCGCAGTCTGCTGTGAATGCCTCAAGTGCGTCGAGGCTTGCGAGGCGAAGGCCATCCGCCACGAGATGATCCGCGAAGAGACCGTCGAGCTGCGGGTCGGCGCGGTGATCGCCGCGCCCGGGTTCGAGCTGTTCAACCCTGACGAAAAAAAAGAACTCGGCTACGACCGATACGCGAACGTCATCACCGCCCTTGAGTTCGAGCGAATCCTGTCGGCAAGCGGACCGTTCACGGGCAAGATACAGCGGCTGTCCGATGGAGCGCATCCCGGGAAGATCGCATTCGTCCAGTGCGTAGGATCGCGCGAGACCGGGCACGACTACTGCTCCTCCGTCTGCTGCATGTACGCAATCAAGCAGGCGGTCATCGCAAAAGAACACGAACCCGGGCTTGAATGCCATGTCTTCTTCATCGACATCCGCGCGTTCGGCAAGGGATTCGACGAATATTATGTTCGCGCCAGGGAACTTGGCGTCAAGTTCAGGCGATGCAGACCTTCCTCGATCAAAGAGACTCCTGCGACGAAGAACCCCATTGTCAGATACTCCGCGGAAGACGACAAACTCGTGTCCGAGGAGTTCGACATCGTGGTCCTTTCCGCGGGGCTGCGCCCGCCCGCGGACGCCGCGAGGCTTGCCGCCGCGCTCGGCATCGAACTCGACGAACACGGCTTCGCCCGCACGCCGCACTTTCAGCCTGTCCGGTCCACCCGGCCCGGCGTTTTCGTCTGCGGACCCTTCACGGAGCCCAAGGACATACCCGAGACCGTGATGCAGGCGAGCGGCTCGGCGGCCTGCGCCATGGCATTGCTTGCCGAAAAGAGAAACACGCTCGTCGAGCGGCGCGAATATCCGCCTGAAAAGGACGTGAGCGGCGAGCCCCCTCGGGTCGGAGTCTTCGTTTGCCATTGCGGCAAGAACATCGGCGGCGTCGCAAACGTGCCCGACGTTGTGAAGTACGCCGCGGGACTTGCCGACGTCGCCCACGCAGAAGACAACCTCTACACGTGCTCCGCGGACACGCAGCAGCATATCAAGGAAATGATCGAGAAGCATGGCCTTAACCGCGTGGTTGTTGCCTCGTGTACTCCGCGGACGCACGAGCCGCTCTTCCAGGATACGATCAGGGCCATGGGGCTGAACCCGTACCTCTTTGAGATGGCGAACATCCGCGACCAGTGCACGTGGGTTCACATGCAGCAGCCGGCGGACGCGACGGCCAAGTCGAAGGACCTCGTGCGCATGGCGGTCGCAAAGGCACGGCGTATCCAGCCGCTGCCGATGCGTAAGCTGCCGGTCACGAAGGACGCGCTCGTGGTCGGGGGCGGGCTGGCGGGGATGACTGCCGCGCTCGCACTCGCCGACCAGGGGTTCAAGACGCACCTCGTCGAGCGCGAGACGGAACTCGGCGGAAATCTGAAACACATCTTCTACCTTGCGCCATACGAGAGCGCGGTTGGAGGCGGGAGACGGGAGACCGGAGAGGTCCCGGGAGCGCCGGCATCCCTGCCGGCCCCGTCTGCCACCGAATCGACCGACGACCCCCAGGCGTTGCTCCACAACCTGATCGACAAGGTCTCGACTCATCCGAAGATCGTGCTCCACAAAGCGACGCGCGTCATCGAGACCAGCGGATTCTACGGCAATTTTGTGACGAAATTGGCTTCCTCCCCTCTCCC
>JAVHLO010000470.1 GCA_031082105.1 Planctomycetota bacterium | reverse complement strand
GACCAGGTTGGAGTTGATATCCGCGACAGCGGCCTGCAAGGCCGTATAGACGCGTGCGCGGACGGACGCGTCGGCGTCATCGAGCGCCTTGATCAGGTGGTCCACGACCGCCTTGGACTGGTACTGTCCCAGCGTGTCGGCGCACATGCCGCGGACGACTTCGCTCTTGTCGTTGAGTAGCGCCTGGCCGAGCGCGGGAATGGACTCAACCTTGCCGACTCTCCCGATGGCGCGAACGACGAAGGCCCTGAACTCCTGGTTCGGCTCATCGACGAGCAACTTACCCAACTTGTCAAGCGTTCCGTCTCTGCCGTGAAGCCCCACGAGTATGACACAGGCGGTCTGCAGCAGCGGTTCGCCGTACGTGGAACCCTGTGAAATCTGATCGATGACCAGTTCCGTCGGCATTCCCGCAAGCTTTTTGAGGCCGACCAATCTCACGTTGTCGTCCTTGCTGTTGAGTTCGATAAAGCACTGCGCCGCCTGGGACTTGAGTTGTCCTTCGTTGCTGACGGCCAGTTCGCGCAGGCCGGGCCAGCGACCGCCCGGGCCTAACTCGTCTCTGAACTCGAAGGTGTTGATGATGTCGGAGATGTCGTTATGGATCTGGTTGCGGATGGGCTCAAGCCGCTCCGCGACATCCGTTCCATCGGTTATGTCGGCGTCGAACAGACGCCACATCGCCTCGAGCTTCTCGGGCATGTCGAACAGCACTTTCATTCCGCGCTTGTTTCGTTTGTCGAGTTCCGTTCCCTTGTGAATCATGATTGCGTCGTTCAGCCCCTTGGCCCTTGCGCGCCAGTCCGTCAGCGCGTCGATCCAGGTCTGCGCATTGAGACCGCCGGACTTCTTCTGTTCTACGCTCTTGTCGTAGAGCGCCTCTGAGAAGTCTATCAACCACGCCACCTGCTTGATCTGGTTCAAAAGCAAGTCGCGCAGTTCTTCCTCCTGTTCGAGGAGGAGCTGCGCGTCCACGCTGTCAAGCATGGCGTTCATCAGCCTGTCGCACGCGTTCAGGACGTCCTCGTGAGTGATGACCTTCCCATGGGCGCCTTCCTTCGCGAGGTCGGTGGCGATGGCGAAGCTCATGTCGCCGGTGACGTCCAGCAGCGATCCCTGCATGTCGGTGATGCAGGAATGGAGCTGCGGGAACACGGGCACGACGTACGCATCCCAGGCGGTCCTGTAGGCGCGGACGTCTTTGTCGAAGTCCTTTATGATGTCTTCCGTAAGATCCGACCACTCCTTGCTGCCGCTCGCGATGTCGAACTTCTTCGTTCGCGTTATCGCGATATAGACATCTCTCATGCGGTTGTAGGTTTTTCTGACCTTATCGAGCTCCGCCTGGTAGAACTTGATGAGCTCCTTCTTTGCGGCGACGATTTCCTCTTCGGTTCCGATTCGAACGCTGAAGGTGCCGTACGCTGCGGGCAGCATTTGGAGATCGAGCAGATCGGGGTCCTGCTGGAGATACGGATGGAATGCGGCGCGGACCTCGTAGTAGCCGGGGAAGAGCTTCTTGTCGGTCTCGATGGACATCTCAAACCGTTTGTTCGCGATGCGCGTAGTCACCGAGAGCTCCGTGCGCCGCTTGCGGAGGTAGAGCGTGACCGCTATAATGGTCCGGTCGACGTATTCCGCCTCGCCCTGGACGGTGAAGTAGTTCTTCCCTTCGCGGGCGAAATGCTGGGCAAAGACGATGATCTTGGAGGATGGTCCGGCCGGCTCCTCCTCGACCGGTCCCGCCGGCTCCTCTCCTGTCTTCGGCTCTTCGGGCTTCGTCGGTTCCTCGCCCGGCTTCGGTTCTTCAGCGGGCGTCTGGCCGAACAGAGGCATGGCCCAGACACAACCGAAGATGAGGAGCGCGACAAGTACGGACAACCGGCAACCTATCTTCTTCATATTCCTTCTCCGAAGCTACAACACTACCGCATCTGAAGCGGGACCACGGCGCAAAAAAGTCAGAATGGTGTTTCTCCGGGCACATTCCGGACATCAAAACTACGGTCCGGGACTGGATAACGATTCTATACTGCGGAATACTGGAAGTCAAGCAAAAGATGCCAAGCCTATTTTGTTGACTTTACTGGGCCTTTTGGCTACACTTGTGACGCGATATCGGTCTGTGCCGCGTCGGGCGACGGTTGCGCTGCGGCGGCGCGCGTTCGAAAGAGACTCAGGAGTTTGATCCATGATCAACGCGACGGATATTCGGAAGGGCATGATCATCAGGCACGATGGAGAAATATACGACGTGGTCGATGTCCAGCATATCACGCCCGGCAACTGGCGGGCGATGGTTCAGGCGAAGATGAGAAATGTCAAGACGGGTTCGACCACGGAGTACCGGTTCCGCTCGAGCGAACGTGTGGAACCGATCCATACCGAGCAAAGACAGATGGAGTTCCTGTACAGGTCAGGAAGCAACTTTGTGTTCATGGACATGACCTCCTACGAGGAACTCGTCCTGCAGCCGGAGACCGTGGGCAACTCGGTGCAGTTCATGCTCTCGAACGCGAGCGTCCTGGTGAACTATGTCGACGGAAGTCCGGTTGCGGTGCAGCTGCCTACCACGGTGGACCTCAAAGTCGTGGAGACCGAGCCGTCCCTGCGCGGTGCGACCGTGACCAACCAGTTCAAACCCGCGAAGCTGGAGACCGGCCTGGTCGTCCAGGTTCCGGCGTTCGTCGAGGTGAACGAGACCATCAGGGTCGACACGCGAAGCGGCGAATACGTCGAGCGTGTGAAGTAGGCTGCCAGGCTGCCCCGGCCGATTTCACAGACTGCGGCAGTACACGGTTGCAGAAACACGGTCGGCGTCAGGGGTGTTGCGCCCGCACTCCGACCGTGGGCTCCGGCCATGGGGCACGATGTTCTGGAGCGTCAAAGCCGCAGCTTTGACCTTGACCAGCATCGCCGGTCAAAAAGGAAG
>JAVHLO010000046.1:10788-13670 GCA_031082105.1 Planctomycetota bacterium | reverse complement strand
GGCGAGGCGGCGGGGTTGGAAGTCGTCCTCGATGGCGTGGACTACACGGTCCAGTTGCGGGAGCAAGCGGTCTTCTTCGAGACAATCGAGACGAACGTTTATTCGCTGGAGATACCGATAATCTCTGCGCCCGGCACAGCGCTTGAGAATGGTCTGACATGAAAACGGCGGACCAAAAGTGTGCCACCTGGCGGGCGAAAAATGCACCACCCAGATGCTGCAAATAGTGTCCCTGCCCCCTATGTTCCCAGAGCCGTCTTCTCGAGTTTCTCGATCTCGCCCAGCCAGTGGGTCTGCTTGAACTCTGTGGCGAGCGCCCTGGCTTTGTTCAAGACCTCGCGGGCTTTCTCTCTCCAATCTATCTCTTCGCCACTGTCCGCCCGAGCAAGCGCACCTTCTTCCTGATCCCCTGATGCCCCGATAACCTGATCTTCTGATCCCCTGATATCCTGATCTCCCAATGGCCTGATCCCCTGATGGCCCTTGCGGTCCGCCGGTTCCACGTTCCGCGTTCCGGCTTCCGCTTTCCGCGCTCGCTCGGCATACGCCTCCGCAAGAGCTATCAATGGTCCGGTCGTCACCTGGCGACTCTTCAGCTCCTCCCAGATCATGAGCGCGGTCTCAAGTCTCGCACAGGCGTCTTCATATTGCCCGATCTTCACAGAGACCTTCCCGATACCAGCCAGGGCGAATGCCGTGTATTCCTTGCTGCTGAGCTCCTCGGCAAGCTGCAAATGCTTCTGATAGCACTCCATCGCGCGCGTGAAGTCACCCTGGTCGTAGTAGACATTCCCCATGTTGCCGGTTGTTCTTGCCTTGCCGGCCTTGTCTCCAAGCTCCTCCGCAAGCTGCAAGTGTCTCCGGTAGTACTCCATTGCGCGGGGATAGTCGTTCTGCAGCCGGCACACAATCCCCATGTTGCCGAAGACCGTTGCCTTGCCGGCCTTGTCTCCGATCTCCTCCGCGAGCTGCAAGTGCTTCTGGTAACACTCCATCGCCCGGGCATAGTCGCCTTGCTGTCGGAACACGATCCCCATGTTGCAGATGACCGCCGCCTTTCCTGTCTTGTCACCGAGCTCCTCCGCGAGCCGCAACTGTTCCTCGTAGCACTCCATCGCGCGGACGAAGTCGTCTTGATATGAAAGGATATTTCCCAGATTGCCCACGGCCCTTGCCCTTCCTGCTTTGTCTCCAAGCTCCTCCGCAAGCTGCAAGTGTCTCTGGTGGCACTCTGCCGCCCGGGCGTAATCGCCGTGGGCCTTGTATGCTAACCCCAGGTTGCAGATAGCCGTTGCCTTTGCGCTCGCATGCCCCGTGTGCTCGGCGAATGCCATGGCGGAGTCCGACATCTCCATTGCCTCTTTCATCCGCCCGCGCTGGCGGTACATGGCGGCGAGGGCGACCTGAGCATCCACGACCAGCTCGGCGTTCTGGAGTGTGACCGCCGCGTTTTCGCCCTCCAATACGGTGGCATGGCCACCGCACTCCAAACAGGCCTGAGCAAGCGCCAGCCCTTGTTGGTGTCTTTCGATCGCCTCCTTCCACATGCCAATGAGGTCATAGACCTTGGCCTGGCGGTACATTGCCCGTGCAGTCCGGACTTTGGAATCCGGGGTCTGGAGCTTGGAACGCTCCAGCCGCTCGATCAACCGCGAGTACAACTCAACCGCCTCCTGGTTTTTGTAGTTCCCCGCGGCGTATGCTGCTGCTTTTTCAAGGTAGTCAATCTCCTTCTCTACGATTCCTGCCTTGCCGTAGTGTTCCGCAAGGTCGCGATAGAATTCCCTGCCTCTATCAGGCGAGGCATCCCGCCTTGTTTCCCCGCTGGGCCCGGAGGGTTCGCTCGCCCTAACGAACATGTCTTCGATTGTCCCGGCTGCAAGCTGGTGAAGGTACGCGCGCACCGAGGGGAGCTGGAGGTGATACGCCGCTTTCTGCATGAGTGCGTGGCGGAACAAGTACGCTGTTTCGGCCGTCTCCGGGACCGCGGGGTTCGCAATGCGCTGCGGCGCGAATTCTTCTCCGTCTTTTGCGGCGAGGACACGGTTCTCGCGCCCCAGGTCGGACTCGCCCTGCACCGCCGTTCCGGAAAACACCATGCCCTCCTTTTCGCCCGCCGGCACAACGGTCTCAACCACGCCGGCGAACTCACGGCTGCCGCGCAACAGTTCCTCCAATACCTTCTTCAAGAACCGCACTCCAAGCACCGCGGCATGTTTTAGTCCTTCACGCAGGTTCAACTCGAGCTTGTCCAGGCGCGCCAGCAACAGGCTGTCCAAGGTGGCAGGCAATCGTCCCATGTCGCCGACGAGCGCCATCCCACCCGGGCCTTCGGCAAGGAGCCCGTTGTCTCTCAGATGCAGTATCAACTGCTCCGCGAAGAACGGGTTCCCGCCGGTGCGCTCCATCAGGAAATTCGTCAGGACAGGGGCAGGACGGAGGTCCGAGACTTCGGTGTGTGGAGTTGCTTCAACGACCCCCTGAATCGCCCTTTGATGAGGAGGCCTTGCCGAAACAACGCCCTGTTCTTTGCTCAACGGCTCCTTGCTCAACGCCTCGACGAACATCGACGTGATGAGGCTCTCATCGATCCCGCGCAGTTCCATTTCCTGGACCGGCACGTCATCGTCGACCTTCACTTTCGGTCTTGAGCCGTCATCGCAATAACGGGAAGTCAGGACCACGAGAAACGGGACGTCCTTGACATTGCGTGTCAGGAGCCTGACCCAGTCCGCGGTGGAAGGGTCGATCAGGTGAGCGTCCTCGACCTCCAGAACGAGCGGCGACTGGAACGCAAGCGCCTTGACGAGCTCCTTCAGGGCATGAAGCTGATTCTCGTATCTCAATTTCGGGTCGGCAATCTCCGCGTAGAGTGATCCCTC
>JAVHLO010000046.1:0-10778 GCA_031082105.1 Planctomycetota bacterium | reverse complement strand
GAAACACTCCACCAGCGCGCCAAGAAAAGAGACCGCCCGCCTGAGTTCCTTCTGCTGATCCTGCGTGGTGGTCGCGCGGCGGGCAAGGGCGTCGATCTTCGCTTCGATTTTCCGGCGTCCTTCTTCCTGCGCGCCGAGGGCAGTCACTTCGAGGAAGCGCTCGAGCCAGACGCTCAGCGGCTTCAATCCCGGGTCGTTTTCCAGACATTGCAGATGCACCCATTGCCGGGGCAGGTTGGACTCCTCGAGTTGCCTGCGGAATTCCTGCACCAGGCGGGTCTTGCCCATTCCCGGCTCGCCGAAGACGTAGACCATGCCGGCGAACCCGCGCCGCTCGGGCGCGGCAGGCCCCGCGCCCGCGATTTCGAGCAACCGATTCAGCTCGGCCTGCCGCCCGAGCATGGGGCGTTCATACGCGAATGCGGTCGCATGACCGGCATGACGTCGGCAACTGAAGACCGCTTCAAGCCCCGACTTTCCCTTCAGCGCGTGTCTGCCCAGCGGGAAGAAACCAAAGAAACGCGATGCGTCCTCTTTGATGCGGCCGGAGACGGCCGTCTCGTCCCACCTGGCCAGGCTCATCAACCGCGCAGCGGTGTTCACGGAGTTGCCGAGGCAGGTCCATTCGTTGCGCAATTCGCCGCCGGTGATGCCACAGTAGGCAAGTCCCGCGTCCACGCCAACGCACACGCGTATCTCAGGCAACTCGCTCCGCAGGCGGGCGCGGAGCCGCTCCACGAAACGCAGCGCCGCAACTATGGGTCTGTCGGGGGCCTTCGGAGCGCCGAAGAAGCACAGCGCCGTCATGCCCTTGTCTCCGAAGTCCAGCTTGTTGAATGTCCCGCCTCCGGAAATGCACTCGTCCCGAACCACGCTCAGCAGGCGGCCGACCTCGTCGTACCCTTCTACGCCCGCACGCATTTCTTGAGAGCCCGACTGGCCGAACGACATGAAGACCGATGTGACGGGCCTTATTTCCGGTTTGCGCCCCAGGTGGAGCACCTCATCCTGGATGAACCTGGAGAGGACCTCCGGGTGATTGGGCCGGCCCAGCGAAGCAGGTGCCCGGGCATCACCATGGGTGCGAGACGGAAAATGTACTCTCGACGCGGCAGGGATCGCCTGCGAGACCTCGATTTGTCCCGGCGCACAGTGCGCGACCAATCCGGCCGCCTCCAGAATCGGGGCACCGAGGAAATAGTATCCGCAGCGGCCAAGAGAGTCTCTCGGGATCCCCCACGTAACCTCGCCCGCGGCGATGCCGCATCTGGCATTGAAATCAAAAACGCCGTCCGGCGTCTCCGGCCGACCGTTTTCGGCGAAGAATCGGATCACGTCGCCGGCGGCGGAGAAGGCCTGTTGGCCGTCATCGCCGGGGAAGAGCGCCGTGAAGGCGTCGCCCGCGAAATTGGTGATGATGCCGTTGCGGGCGACGACGGCATTCACCGGCTCATCGAACAGGTGGCGCAGTTGCCGGCTCATGAATTCCGCGCCGCGCTCCCCGAGCGCAAAGGCAGTCTCGGTGAGACGCGTGAACCCGGAGATGTCTACGAAGAGCGCCGTACAACGGAAATCGCCGCGGTAGGTTCCATGATCGTAGTTCTTCTCTATGAAGCCGGGAATGTAACGCATGTCGTTCCCATGTCACGGGTGGATGAAGCCAGGGGAGAATAAACCTCAGACCGCGACGTCTTGTCGGATCTCCTGCGACTCTCGCCCAGTCCCTGTTTTTGTCGAAGACTCCCTGCTGCAGCTCGATACGACGCTACCTGCTATCTCCGCGCCTCCTCCTTAGCCTTGCGCCGGGCGGCGATCACTTCCTCGGCCAGCGCGAGCGGCACGGCCTCGTACCGCTCGAAGTGCATGGTGAACGACGCCCGACCCTGGGTGAAGTTGCGGAGGTCGTTCGAGTACCCGAACATGCACGCCAGCGGAGCGAAGCCCTTCACTACCTGCGCCTCGCCCTGGGCGTCCATGCCCACGACGCGGCCCCGTCTGGAACAGAGATTGCCCATCACCTTGCCGCCGAAGTCCTCGGGCGTGACCACGTTCACGCTCATGACCGGCTCCAGGAGCTGCGGGCCGCCCTTGAGCACCGCCTGCTTGAACGCCATGGAACCGCAGGTGCGGAACGCCAGTTCCGAGCTATCGACTTCATGGTAGGACCCATCCACCACCGTCACCCGCAGGTCCACCACGGGGTAGGTGGACCATGGACCTTCGCGCATCGTCGCCAGAATCCCCTTTTCGATGGCCGGGATGTACTCCATGGGAATCCGGCCGCCCTTCACCTTGTTGACGAACTCGAACCCCTGCCCGGGTCCGAGCGGTTCCACTTCCATGACCACGTGCGCGTATTGACCATGCCCGCCGGTCTGCTTCTTGTGTTTGTAGTCGATGCTGACCGGCACGGTGATGGTCTCGCGGTAGGCGACCTGCGGTGCGCCCGTGGTCGCGTTCACGCCGAATTCGCGCTTCAGCCGGTCGATGAGTATCTCGAGGTGCAGTTCGCCCATCCCGGAGATGATTGTGTCGCCGGATTCCTTGTCCGTCTCCACGACGAACGTGGGGTCTTCCTCGGCCAGGCGCAGGAGTCCTTTCAGCAATTTCTCGTCGTCGGCCCGGCCCTCGGGATGCACCGCCACGCTCACGACCGGTGCGGGGAATTCGATCGCTTCGAGGATGATCGGCTCTTCCTCGCAGCAGAGGGTGTCGCCGGTCGTGGTGTCCGCAAGCCCCACCACCGCGCCGATCTCGCCCGAGTAGAGGCATTCCACCATCTGCTGTTGATTGGCGTGCATCTTCACCAGGCGGCCGATGCGCTGACGTTTGCGCTGGGTGGAATTGAGCACGTACGTGCCGACCCGCATGGCGCCGGAGTACACGCGCACGTACACGAGCTTGCCGATGTACTTGTCCGCCACCACCTTGAAGGCAAGCGCGGCCATGCGGCCGTCGTCTTTCGGCACGCGCTCGATGGGTTTGCCCTCGACACAGGTGCCGATGACAGGCGGCAGGTCGAGCGGGCTCGGAAGGTAATCGACCACCGCATCGAGCAAGCGCTGCACGCCCTTGTTCTTGAACGCGGAACCGCAGAGCACGGGGCAGATGATGTGCTGGTGCGTGGCGCGCCGGATCACGGCGTTGAGCTCGTCAGGACTGAAACGGGTTTTGGCGCAGAACTGTTCGAAGAGACTCTCGTCCACTTCCGCCACCTTCTCCACGAGATTGCGACGCCACTTCTGCGAGTCACGCTGCAGGTCGGCCGGGATCGGCGTTTCGCGGATCTGCGTGCCGTCGCTTCCCTCATCATAGTACAGGGCCACGTTCCGGACGAGGTCAATGATCCCGGCGAAGTCCGGTCCCTCGTTGATCGGGACGCAGACCGGTACGGCGTTCGCGTTGAGCACCTTGCCGATCTGCCGCACGACACGCCGGAAATCGGCGCCGATGCGGTCCATCTTGTTGATGAACGCGATGCGCGGGACGGTGTACTTTTCCGCCTGCCGCCACACGGTCTCCGATTGAGGTTCCACGCCGCCCACCGCGCAGAAGAGTCCAATCGCGCCGTCCAGGACGCGCAGGCTCCGTTCCACCTCGGCGGTGAAGTCCACGTGGCCGGGCGTGTCGATGATGTTGATCTGGTGGTCGCGCCACAGACAGGTGGTGGCCGCGCTGGTGATGGTGATGCCGCGTTCCCTTTCCTGGGGCATCCAGTCCATGACCGTGTCACCCTCGTGGACCTCGCCCATCTTGTAGGTGCGGCCGGTGTAGAAGAGGATCCGCTCGGTGCAGGTGGTCTTGCCTGCATCGACATGGGCCATGATGCCGATGTTGCGCGTTTGTTCGATGGGAAACTGACGTTGCATAGTCAATACCTAACAGCACTAGTACCGCGTCAAGTTTGATTTCAATCGTGCTCTTGCTCCTGCTCGTGCTCTTGCTCTCGCCCGCGCCACTCAACAGGAGCAAGAGCAGGAGCAGGAGCACGAGGACGAGCACGAGCAGGGAGAAGCTGTACCCCCGAAATCAAACTTGAAGCGGCACTACTTCGGCTTGACCTTCCTGATCCGCGGCTCGTACGCGGCCTTCAGCGGCGTATGCGACTTGACATGTTCGATCGTTGAGTCGAGCATGTTGACGCCCGTGTCCTTCACGTTCTTCCCCTTGACGAAGACCACATGCCCGTCCCCGCCGTCCGCGATGAAACTGTTCGTCACGACGGTGTAGGTCTTCTCCGGGTCGAGCTGGTTGGAGCCGACGGCGACCTCGAGCACGCGCGAACCCTTGTCCCGCTTCGGATCGTACGTGAACTCGATCCCCGAGATCTCCAGGAGAAACTGCGACCCGCTGACGCTGTACTCGATGACCTCGCGCAGGTCGGCGCCCTTGAGCTCCATCGTCACGAGCGTGTTGCCGAACGGAGAGACCTCGTACAGGTGCCGGATCGTGATGTCGCCGGCCGGCAGGTCCGCGCGCATCCCGGTCCGGTTGTGGAATGCGATGTCGACGCCGGCGGCTGAGCGCATGATGTCGGTCACGAGGTTGCCCAGCGGCGACGACACCCCGCCGTAGGACCGGCCGCCGCGGACGAATTCCTGTTCGGCCGTGCCAGCCCGGGCCTCGAAATACTTTCGCAGCGGCGCGGCGTACTTCTCGATGAGCGCCTCCGTCTCTTCGTCGCGCGGGGGCTCTGTCGACCTGAGCGGGATGATCCCGGCGTCGATCGACTTCGCCTTGCGCGTCTCGGAATCGAAGATGATATCGATCCGGCCAAGGTTTTCGCCCTTGCACCCGCTCTGACATATCAACGCCTTGCCGTGCTCGCCGCGGAAAGGCTTCGCGATCGGGCTGTGCGAGTGGCCGCCGATGATGAGCGGGACATCCGGAAAACTCTCCGCGAGCCGCCTGTCGCGGTCGTAGCCGATGTGGGTGAGCAACACGACAAAATCGGCTTCCGCGACGGGCTTCTCCGCGAGCACCTTCTTCAACGTCACATCCTCGAGCGGGAAGTCCAGGCCGGTCTCGATCTTGGGCAGGACGAGCGACGACATCTCGGGGTGAGTGAGGCCGATGAACGCGATCTTCAGCCCCTTCACCTCGCGGACCGCGTAGGGCTTCACGTAGTCGGGCGTGACGCCGGTTTTTCTGTCGATGATGTTTGCGCCCAGGAACGGGAACTTCGCGAGGCTGGTGTACTTCCTCACGGCGCTCTCGCCGAAGTCGAACTCGTGATTGCCGAGCACCACGTAGTCGTAGCGGAGCAGGTTGAAGAACTCGACGACGAGCTCGCCGGGCGGGGTATTGCCTTCGGGCGTGCCCTGGAAGAAATCGCCTGCGTCGACGAGGATCACCTCGGCCCCGGCCTTTTCGGCCTCGGCGCGCAACGACCTGATCTTCAGCGCGACGGCGGAGAAACCGCCGATGAAGGTCTTTTCGTCCTTCGTAGACTTCTCGACTGGGTACACCTGGCCGTGGAGGTCGTTCGTGTGGAGGATCGTGACGCGGATGTCGTCGGCGTGCGCGGCAGGCTGGCATCCGATCAGGCCTAGAAGCGCGAGGAGAAGGCTTGTCGTGAGGAGGAGTTTTTTCATAGGAACCAAGGGGAACTAACGGGAACCAAAGGGAACTAACGGGAACTAACAGGGACTACGGGAACTGGCGGGAGCCGACGCACGTACTGAGTTCTTCATCGTCGGGACGACCGCGGTCTGGCATTCCGTTTCTTGGGGGGGCGCGCATCCGCCAGGTACTCTGCCGTCTGCTCTTTGATCCAGAACTTCCTGTCCCATTGGCCTGATTCGCGCTTCTCGTTGAGCGCCGTCAGGAGGCGGTCAAGAAAATAGCACGCCTGGTCGAACACGGCGAGGATCGCATGCAGCTCTGTCCCGCCCAGAAGCCGAGACCGCTCACAGTGCTGGACCTGGCTACCGAGCTCGCTCTGAGAACCGCGGGCTATTTCGCAGTGATGGATGTAATCGCCGAGCGCCGCGCGGCCGTATCCTTCGGCGATGTTCGAGGCGACCGACACTGAAGCGCCGCGCATGTCGCTGACCAGCCGGCGGTCCAACCAGGGGAATCGGGAAGTCGCGTTCCGGACAAGAAGCGCCAGATCGTCCGCCTTCTGCCATGTTATCAGGTTCTTGAAGCCGTGCAGTTTATCGAATGTCGCGGTATCGGCTCCCGCATATTTCGGAGGACCACCCGATCGCCCACTAGGTGCTTCCATATTCCTCTCGGCAAGAAAACAAGTCCCCCCTAGTTCCCTTTAGTTCCCCTCAGTTCCCCTTCGTTCCTCCTACCTCTTCGCCATCATCCCGCCGGTCGCCGCGGCCAGCTTGCGCATGAACTCCGCGTCGGTGCCGACGTCGCCGGTCATCACCGTGTGGATCACGATGCGCCGGTAGCGGTTCATCTCGACGATCGCGTCGACTATCTCCTGCGAATTGACGTGCGTCCCCCGGCTCGGCACGCCGTCGGAGAGGAGGAAAATGGTATCTAACTCAGGGTCCTCGAACGCCGCGACGATCGCATCGAAGAACGCGCCCCAGCCGAGCGGTTCCTGCTTCTTCACGAACGCCTGCGCCTGTTTCTTGTTGCCGTCGACCGCCGGCTGGATACTGCCCTTGAAGGCGGTGTTCACCTCGATCCGCGGCGGGTAGGCCGTATAGTAGCGGTACACCATGACGTTGAACCTCGCCTCCTTCGGCAACTGCGCGATCGTGTTTTCCATCTCCGCGGCGGCGATGTCGATCTTGCGCTCGAACTTGCCTTCGTCCTTGTCGCCGGGGTCCTTCTTTCCGTCGTCCTTGGGTTCGTTCGTCCCGTCTTCCGTACCGCGTTTCGGCGGGTTCTTCATGCTGCCCGAGAGGTCCAGGATGAACATCATCCTGTCCGAGTAGATCGGGAGCCGGCAGAACGCGGCGGTCGTCGCCTTGTCGTCGGCCTTCCTGTCGCTCTTCTTGTCGCGCTCTTTCGGGAGTTCGTATTCTTCCTTCTTCGACTCCCACCAGCCCTTCCATGCCTGCTGGGTCATCCCCATATCCGCGCCGGTGAGCTCTTTGAGCGCGAACACGGTATCGAGCCGGAGCCGGCCGTTCTCCTTGCTGATCTGTTCGATGAGCGGATCGATGCAGCGTTTTTCCCAGATTTCGACGAGGTACGCGATGGCCGCCGCGCGCACCTGCCATGCCTTGTCTTCAAGCGCCTTGACTGCGCCGGCGAACGCGGCGTCGCGCGCCTCGGCGGTCCGCTGTGCCTCAAAGAGCGCCTCGACCGCGGCGATCCGCACCTGGTAGTCCTTATCGGCGAGCATCTTATTGGCGTGCTCGATGACCGCTTCCGGCGCGACCAGCGCGAGGCCCGCGAGCGCGCCCGCGCGGCCTTCCCACGTGTTGTCGCCGAGCTGCTTCGCGAGCGCATCCTGTGCGGACGCGTCGCCGATCCGGCCGAGCGCGAGCGCGGCGGCGTAGCGGACCGGCGGGGCGGGGTCCTTGAGCCGGTCGGTGAGCGCCTTCGCTGCGTCCGCGGACTTGAGGACGCCCAGCGCCTCGGCCGCGCTGGTGCGCACGAGCAGGTTGCGGTCGGTGAGCGCGCGCGTGAGCCCCTTGGCCGCCTCGACATTGCCGATGATCCCGAGCACCCTGGCCGTGTTGGCGCGGGCAAGGTCTTCCTTGGCGGTCAACATGAAATTCTCCGCCAGGAACTTGATGGCGTCCGTGTTCTGCGTCTTGTCGATCGCGCGGATAACGACCTCGTGGATGTGCGCGAACGGGTCGCCCAGCAGCGGCGCGAGTATCTTCATCCCCTCGAGCGAGTCCTCCTTCGCGACCTTCCGGATCGCCGTCTCGCGCTGATCCTGGTCCATCGGGGCGGTCGCGTATTTCTTGATGATCTTCTCGGGCGGGTCGTCATCCTCGGCGGGACAGATGGGGGGAAGCGAGCACGCGCAGGCGAAAACGAAGATGAAGGACAACACCCTCGACCAGTTCCTGAACATGAGAATACCTCCAACCTGAAAACGGACACAATCGCGACTGTTCATGGATATGATATACCGTTTCCCGCAGTTTTCAAGCTTTTCAGCCTTCCCTTTTGACAAGTTTTTTTCACCGCAAAGAACGCAAAGCACGCAAAGCGGGAAGGACCATTGCAGAGCCGAGTTTCCTTTGCTTTGCGCCCTTTGCGAGCTTTGCGGTTCGTTTTGGTTGCGGCTCTGCTGCGCTGCGTAATCCGTGGACGCAAAACTTGTCTCACGCGCGATGCGGCATCTTCACGGGCAGCTTTCCTCGCGGCGCGAGCCGGCCCAGGATCACCCGCGCGGCCGCGCGCTGGGACACCTCGCAGTCTGAATACGCGCACAGGGCAGCCGTCGACTCCGGAAAATCCGCAACGACGTACGGGCTGCCGAACGAGACTACGCAGCTCCGTCTTGCCTTCGCCATGAGCGCGCGCGCCTCCTCGACCTCGCCCGCGCCCAGTGTGATGTTCCCGCTGAAGGCCCGCACGGGTTTGAATACTGCGCAGATGACCGTGGCGTCCGGACCGACCGAATCTACGGAGACGGTGCGAAAGCCGTTTGGGAGCGCTCCGCCGCCCGACAAGGCCTGAGTCTGCGCGCGCAGTTCCACCAGGTCGATCCCGCCGGAAACGGAACCGTCCACGCCGCCGGCCTTGAGTTCGTCAAGGAATGCGCGGATGCCGTCGGGCTGCGGCGGGTTGCCAAGTACGATCACGGCGACCGGCGGCTTCAACGGCAGGAACTCGGCCAGGCGCCCGACCGGTGTCATCGATTCCTCTGCGATCTTCTTCGCGCCCGCAAGGTGCTCGGGGTTGTTCAGACAGCTCTCGACGTCTTCGACATGCGTCGTGCGCTTGCGGAAGAGGCCGAGCTCGACCTTCGCGCGGATCACGCGCTCGACGGCGGAATCGAGCGTCTCGGTCCTGATGTTGCCGGACTTCACGGCCGAGAGAACGGCGTCGAACGCCGCCTCCGGTTCTTCCGGGTAGAGGATCACGTCCGCGCCGGCCGTCAAGGCGAGCACGGCCGCGCGCCGGTCGCCGTACTCGCGCGCCGTCGCGCCCATCATCAGCGCGTCGGTCATCACGAGCCCGCCAAAGCCAAGCTTCTTCCGCAAGAGGTCAGTGATCGTCGCGTGCGAGAGCGACGTCGGAAAGACGGGGTCGAGCGCGGGACATCTCAGGTGGGCGACCATCACGGCCTTCACGCCCATGCGGACCGCGGCTGCGAAGGGGGGAATGTGGACGCGCTCCAGCTCGGAAAGCGAAAGGTCCAACGTCGGCATCTCCAGGTGCGAGTCGAGCGTGGTCGCGCCGTGGCCGGGGAAGTGCTTGGCGACCGCCATGACGTCTTCACGCTGGCAGCCGGAGACGAACGACGCGGTGTGCGCGGCGACAAACTCGGTATCGTCGCCGAACGCGCGCGTGTTGACGATCGGGTTGCCGGGCGCGGTGTTCACATCCGCGACCGGCGCGAGGACGACCGTGATCCCGAGCGTGCGCGCCTCGTTGCCGGTGATCCGGCCGGCGAGGGCGGCGTTCTCGACCGAGCCCGTCGCGCCGACGGCCATCGCTGCGGGGAGCACGGTCGCGGACGTGACCTGCTGACCGCAGCCGCGCTCGACGTCCGAGGCGATCAACAGCGGCAGCCGCGAGTTCTTCTGCAGGTAGTTGATGGCCGCGGGCGTCTCGAACACGTCGCCGCCGTACATGACGAACCCGCCGACATGGAACCGCTCGATCCGCTCGAGGAGCTTGTCGAACGTCCATTCCGGCCGCGGCGTGTGCAGGCCGGCGAAGGGGAGCCAGATGAGCTGGCCGATCTTCTGTTCGAGCGGCAGCTTGACGAGCAAAAAGCGGACGATCTCCTCGTCGCTCATCGTCTGGCCGAAATCCTGGTCTATGAATCCGAGCATCTGACCACCGAAGACACTGAAGACGCCAACCGCCGAAGACGTTGAAGACACCAACCACTGAAGACGCTGAAGACACCGAAAAAAACGAAGAGAGTCTCGAAGACCCTGCTCCACTGCAAGAACATCAGATCAGGAACCTGCAACGGATCAGGCAGCCGATTTTGGAGTGCGCCGGCCGCAGACGGCGCTTTCCCTCACCACAGATAGGCCAAAGCGGCGGTTGCGACCGCCGCGCTCCAAAAGCCGCGTTTGTTCCCAAACTGTGTTTGTCCTCAGACTGCGCTTGTCCCGCCAAAGACGCTGTTGTCCCGGCAGGCCAGGGCCGAAGGCCCGCCAGCCAGTAGCCACGCCCGTCAGGGCGTGGACGGGAAACGGCCGACCATGTCGGAGGCCCGAAGGGCCGGCAGGAGGTATCAGTCTCCGGCGACATTGGCCATCGTGATCTCCAAAGGTCGCACAGCCCGTTCGCAAATGCCAGGGCCGAAGGCCCGCCAGCCAGTAGCCACGCCCGTCAGGGCGTGGACAGGAACGGCCGATCAAGTCGGAGGCCCGAAGGGCCGGCAGGAGACTACGTCAGTCAAGACTCCTAACGATAGATCGTCTTCCGAAACGGCTCCTGGTCCGGCGCGGGGGAGAAGACGAGGTCGTCCTTCATCTGCGCGGGCGTGAGCCGCGCGCTGAACTTGGTCAGGAATGTCCCCTGAGGGATTCCTTTCTCGAAGAAGTCCGGTGGGTCGAGCTTCTTGTCCGAGCCCGGGGCCGGGCTACGCAGGCCGCGGAGCACTTCGTCCACATCGAAACTGCCTGCGAATTCGAGCTCGAACGGCGCGCGCGCGGAGAGCT
>JAVHLO010000469.1 GCA_031082105.1 Planctomycetota bacterium | reverse complement strand
AATATGGAGCGTCAAAGCCGCAGCTTTGACCTTTGGTGACAGCACTGAGCACAAGGGAAAGTCAAAGCTGCGGCTTTGACGCTCCAGAGTACCGTACCCGAAAGCCGTCTGCATCCCCCCGTAGCTGACAGATTGCGGGCTTCGGGCAGTCCCTGTTCGCATGCTGTTGAGGTAGTCCGTGCGGTGAGAATCATCGCGAAGTCTGGACAATCAGGAGCATCTCTTGTTCTCCTTGTTCTCGCGGCCTTGACTTCGTTGTTCCCTGGTGGCCGTGTGCACGGCGAAGGAGAGTCCGTCGCCCCGCCCATCCCCGTGTTTGAACCCGCCGGCCCCGCAATCGGCCTGCCCAACCCGATGCCCGACGGGCCCTGCGCCTCCTTCGTCGATTTCAACCGCGACGGGTTCGTCGATATCCTCATCGGCGGTCAGCTCTGGAAGAACGACGGCAAGGGCAAATTCGAAAGCGGCGCGAAGCTGCCCGGCAGCTACCACAGCTTCGGCGACTTCGACAACGACGGCGACCTCGATGTCTATGCCACGACGATGAAGGAGTCCGGGGCGACGATCGATTTCAAGCAGTGGCTCCTCCGTTGCGACGGCGAAGGGAAATACACGGACGTTGCCAAGGATTCCGGCCTGGAAACCGCCGACGGCTCGAAGGCGCACGGATTCTTCGACTTCGACAACGACGGCTGCCTCGACCTCTACGTCGCGGGCTACGAAGAGGTGTTCGGTTCGCCGGGCTACCGCGCGCTGCCGGACCACCTCTTCAAGGGCGACGGCAAGGGTAAGTTCGTCGACGTCACCGAAAAGGCCGGCATGAACACCGCCGCGCGCCAGGGCGTCGGCGTCGCATTCTGTGATTTCGATAACGACGGGTTCGTCGACGTCTACGTCTCCAACTACCGCCTCCAGCCGAACTTCCTCTGGCGCAACCAGGGCGATGGGACCTTCAAGGAGATCGCGTCCAGTGCCGGCGTGGATTCCGGCAGGGCGCACTCGAACGGGATCGCCTGCGTCGACTTCGATAACGACGGCGATTTCGATATCTTCGTCGCGAATCTCTCGCATGCGTGGGGTCAGGGCCAGCCGAAATCGAAACTCTTCCGCAACGAGTTCGTCCCGTCCGGCGAGCTGAAGTTCTCGGACGTGACCGGCGAGTGCGGACTCGACTGGCTGCCGGTCGAAGGGTACAAGGCGGAGGCGGACTGGGAGAACTGCCTCTTCGAGGATTTCAACAACGACGGCTGGCGCGACCTCTTCGTGACCGAGTCGTGCCAGGGCGGGGGCAACAACAGGAAAACCCCCGCCCAGTACGGCCCGTACGACGGCGGCTACAGCAAGTTCTACCTCAGCCACGGCGGGATCGCGTTCAGCAGGCTCGATGCCGACAACAATTTCCTGCGCGTAGAAGACAGTTGGGGCGCAGGCGCGGGCGATTTCGACAACGATGGATTCCTCGACCTCATCGTCGGATCCAACACGTGGAAATACCCGCCCGAGGTCACGTGGTTCGACCCCGCGGCACAGCGCATCGTCGTGCTGAAGAACAAGGGCGCGAGCGCGCCGAAGCCGGGGCCGGCCGGTGGAGACGGCGCGGAAGGCGACGGGAAAGAGCAGGGGCAACAGCCGCCTACTGCATGCCAGTACATCAATGTCACGCTCACCGCGACCGATCGGCCTGTGGAGGGGTGTGTCGTTGAGCTCCTCTTGACGAACGAGAAGAAGCTCCGCGCGGTGGTCGACACGAGCTTCGGCGGATACTCGGTGAACGCAAACCAGCTCCACTTCGGCCTCGGCGCCGGGTCGGTCGCCGAGATCAAGGTCATCTTCCCGGGCAAGGAGGAACTGGTTTTCAAGGGAAGACCCGGCCCCTGGAAGAACACCTCGCTGCTCGTCGACGTTTCGAAGAAGTCACAGAGGCAGCCGCGCGTCGTGAAGCCATGGCCCGGCAGCGGCGCTGCCCGGGGCGGTCCCGAACGCAAGACCCTCGCGCCCAGGGTGCTCGTCATCAACTTCGATCCCATCATCAAGTCCGAAGGAAACACGAGACTCCACCAGGCGTGCGGATGGAACGATCCGAAGAAGCTGACGGAGACATGCATCGGCACGTTGAGCGATTGCAGCGACGGACACGTGCAGTGCGTGCTTGTCGACTGGATCGACGTCGATGCGTTCCCGGTGAAGAAGGACCGGTTCCGCTACACCGAAGACTCCTACATGAAGTGTTTCCGCAGCGGCAAGGGCTGGCACAAGCCCGACGCGGTCGACTACAAGGCGATCATCTCGGAATACAAGCTGGCCGAACGCGTGGAGAAGGGCGAGATCGACGAGGTCTGGCTCTGGGGGTTCCCGTACGGCGGGTATTGGGAGTCGACGATGGCGGGGAAGGGCGCATATTTCTGCAACTCGCAGCCCGTCGACGGCGTGAAGTGCTCGAAGATCTTCGTGATAATGGGGTTCAACTACGAGCGCGGCGTGGGCGAGATGCTGGAAAATTTCGGCCATCGGACCGAGAGCATCATGAAGCGGGTCTACGGCCGCTGGGACCGCAAACAGCCGTACGACAAACTGAACACGTGGGAGAAGTTCACGCTCTACGACAAGCTGAAGGGAGGCAAGTCCGGATGCGGCGACATGCATTTTGCGCCGAACAGCGAGAAGGACTACGATTGGGGGAACCGGCGCGAGGTGGTGAGCTCGTGCGAGGACTGGGTGAACTACCCGAACATGACGGGCGAGACGCGGACGGTGTTGTGTACGCAGTGGGGCGACGGCGACTGCCTTGCGCACCACACGTGGTGGTTCTGTCATCTGCCGAAGGCCGACGGCCGCGGCCCGGACGGCAAGCTCGCGAACTGGTGGGAGTACGCATTCAATTTCAACGCGTATCAGGAAAGTAAGTAGACGACCTCCCTCTCCCAAAGGGAGAGGGGA
>JAVHLO010000468.1:699-2947 GCA_031082105.1 Planctomycetota bacterium | reverse complement strand
AGCTGCTCGCGGAAAAGAACTGGGAGAGCGCCGAGAACGCCGAACGGAACCTGCGCGCGGACGACATACCGGGATACGATAAAGTCATCGAGCTCTACCGCAAAGTGATCGTCGAAAGCCCCGGCACCGCACTCACCGCCCATGTGGAGGAGAAGGTCGGCGCCCTCGAACGGGCCAGGCGCGAGACCTCCGCCAGGGTCGCGTTCAAGGAGGCCGGCGCGAAGATGGAGGCGTTCATCGCGAGATTCTCGAAGTCGCTCGAACTGTCGGGGTTCGAAGATGTGCGCCAGGAGATCGAGACCGTCGCCAGGCTCTATGCCGACACCGAGGCCGCCAAGCAGCTCTCGAAGCCGCAGCTCGAGCGGCTGGACGCGTGGAAGGAAGAAGTCGACAAGGTGCGACCGAAATTCGAGGCCATGCGCCAGGAAGTGAGCGCCGCCGTCGAGGAGAAGCGGTTCGTCGACGCGCTCGCCCAGCTCTTCGCCTTCTCCACTGAGACCCGTGAAAACCCGTACACGCCGGCGGTCCGCGACGTGGCGGACAAGATCGGCCGGGAGACGGTGCAGCACATCGTCTCAGCGCTTGAAGAGGCACGCAACCTCAGAAACCGGCGGCAATACGAGGATGCGCTGGCGGCGCTTCAGGGACTCGTCGACAAGTTCACCGTCGAGATCGCGCCGGGGAAACCGAGCGCCGAGATCATACTCGATCGGCTCGGTGTCCCGGCCCTGATCAACCGGGCACGGAAGGAGATGGGGGAGATCCGCGGACAGGTCGAGACCGAGCGGACCATCGCCGAAAACCAGAGGCGAGACACGGAGAAGCGGATGCTTGAAAAAGCGATCACGGACACTTCGGGCATGCTGCACGAATACGGTTTCGCCAGGGCGCTATCCATGATGGAAGATACGAAGTCGAAGTTGACGATCGCCGACTACGCGGCCCATGCTGCGTGGAAGATCGAGCTGTTCTCGCGCGCAGAGGCGATCCGGCAGTCGGTCATAGCGCGCGCAAACAAGCGGGGAACGGACGGACTCGAGAATCCGATAATCTCGCTCGGGTCCATGGGGCGGTGCAAGGTGATCGGCGCCGTGGAAACCGAAAAGGAGAGCGTCCTGAAGATCGAGGTGCCGGTTGCCGGTGGGAGACACGCGACCATGTCCTGGCCGTGGAAGGTCAAGGAACTCCCGCCCCTGGAAGTGTTCATCTTTATCCGCGAGGCGTGGAAACTGTCGGAGGAAGAGGCGGCCAACCTCGCCACGTTCTGCCGCGTCATGAGCGCCATAGATCCGGCGCTCGAATCCAAGGTGGGGCCGCTCTGCAAGGACGCCAGAAAACGGGCAACGGCGGAGAAGAACACCAAACTGGTCGACTTCATCGACAAGCTGATGGAGAAGTAGCTGATTGACGAGAATTGACCGCCTTCCCGATTTGTTCATGAAGGTCGGTTCGCTGTCATTCAGAACCTTGAACTTGTTTCAGAGTTCGGCACGACAGGCTGTCCGCGCTGCTCCCTGATCCGTGAATGGTGCCGACCCGGGGTCACGCGGTCTGGATTCCCGCTTGCGCGGGAATGACACCGATCGGCTATCGTTCCGCGGCCGCCGCATCCACCTGCGCCAGGATCTGGCTGTCCTTGAAGTGTTTCGGCGATATCGCGCCGGACGGGCAGTACGCGGCGCACGACCCGCAGCCTTTGCACGTCTCACCCACCCTAGCCACGCGCCTGACCTCGACCGCGACGGCGCCGTAGGTCCGCGGAGCCAGGCCCTCGACCGGCTGCAATTCTATGGCGCGGTACGGACACATCTCGACACATACGCCGCAGCCCGCGCATATGCCCTCGTCCACCTCGGCGACCGCGCCCGGGATCTCGATCGATTCCTGCGCCAGCACGGTCGCGGCCCGCGACGCGGCCGCAAGCGACTGCGCGATCGTCTCGCCGATCCGCTTCGGACTGTGCGCAAGCCCGCACAGGAAGATGCCGTCGCTCTGGAAATCGACCGGACGCAGCTTCATGTGCGCCTCGAGGAAGAACTTGTTCTGATTGAGCGGCACCTTCAGTGCCATAGCAAGCTCTTCCACGTCCCCGTGCGGGACGGTCGCCGCAGACAGAACGACCAAGTCGGGGTTCAGCTTCAGATCTGCGCCGAGCATCGCGTCGAAGACGGAGACGGTGAGGCCGGTCCCCTCTCCCTTTGGGAGAGGGTTAGGGTGAGGGAGTGAGGGCTGCACGCGGGGCTTACCT
>JAVHLO010000468.1:0-689 GCA_031082105.1 Planctomycetota bacterium | reverse complement strand
AGGTTCATCAGGTTCGACGACGACCGGATCCCGGCGGTAAAATCCTCCCCTCTCTCACCGCTGCGGCGGGACGTCGCTCTGGCTCCGCCAGAGGGAGAGGGGAGGATTTTACCGCCGGGATCCGGTCGTCGTCGAACCTGATGAACCTCACGCCGACCTCGCGCGCCTTCGTGTAGAGCGTCTCGTTGAAACCGTACGTGCGGATGTCGCGGTAGAGGATGTAGACGTCCGTCTCGGGCGAGATCTCCTTGATCTTCAGCGCGTTCTTGACCGCGACGTAACAGCAGATGCGGCTGCAGTAGGGGCGCGTCTTGTCGCGCGAACCCACGCACTGGACCATAACGACCGTGCCGGCCTTGAATTGCCCCTTGTGGATTCTCTCTTCGAGCTCGACCTGTGTCACTACGCGCGGGTCGGTCCCGTAGAGGAATTCCCTGTAGTCTTTCGGTTTCAGCTCCTCCGCGCCGGTCGCAACGACAATCACGCCGTGGTTGATCTGGAGAAGGTCAGGGTGAGGGTGCGCGGACCGGGCGCGGGGTTCACCCTCGTCCCTCACCCCCGACCCCTCTCCCAGGGGGAGAGGGGAGAAGGTTCCCTCTCCCCCTGGGAGAGGGTCAGGGTGAGGGAGTGAGGGCTGCACGCGGGGTTTACCCTCGTCCCTCACCCCCGGCCCCTCTCCCATAGGGAAG
>JAVHLO010000467.1 GCA_031082105.1 Planctomycetota bacterium | reverse complement strand
CACAGAACCGAGAAGCGAAAACGCAAGAGATCCAAGAGGCTCAAGACGATCGTCAACCGGGTCTCTTGCCCCGCACGTCTTTGTTCTGTGTCCTTCTGTGTGTTTCCGTGTGATTCTGTGGCTCGCGAACAGGGGTGCCAAGACGCCGATAGTCCAGGGAGGGCGTCAGAATCCTCGCGACTCTCCACTGTATCCGGTTCTCGATTCGTCAGAGAGTGGTGACAGGGACGGGACGAGACCCGCAACGGGCGTGAACCGCCTGCAAGAGAGAAGACTCTCGTCAATGTTACTGTTTCGTAACGTGTTACCTGTCTGTAACGCGTTTTGACTACTTGCCAGACCGTATCCCGGCCGTCGACAGTGAGCGCGTACTAAAGCGTTGCCGAGCATATAGTTATCGATGCCATCGTCATGCTATTCGATGATGGAATGGCACACGATGTGCTCATTAGAGTCAGTCCGATGATCCCGCAAGGCGGGAAAGGTACGTGGTTCGACTCTGGTTTCCTATCCGTAGGAGGGTCAACATGGTGCAGACAATTCGACGTCGTGGGTCGGTCCTGATCGTAGCGCTTGGCGTGATGACGGTGCTCGTGGTCCTCGCCGTCGTCTTCGCGAATTTGACTGCGGTTGAGCGAAAAATATCGAGCAACTACGTCAACCTCGTCAAGGCGAAGATGCTCGCCCAGAGCGGGGTCGAGTACGCGTTCACCGAGATCGGCAACATCTTCTACTGGGGCAACGACGGGATCGACAACGATGGTGACGGCTCCACCGATGAGGCCGATGAACAGCGGCCGTCCATTGCGGAAGACGCGAACAACCCGCTCTTGTACGGCAGGCGAGTCCCGCTGCCGGTCCTTTATGACCCGACCATTCCGCTCGAACGGGCGTATTACGTGTCGTTGGCTCGCATGGCGACGCCGACCACGCCGGTCCTTGTCCAGATCGACATGGGCATGAACAGCCTCATCCCCGGCGGCACGCCGGGTGGGGTCGATTCCGGCACGCAAAACTACGGGATTTCGGGCGAAGTCTTGGCCACTTACCCCGGCGGACGTGACTACTATTCGCTGAAGATCGTCGACTGCCAGGGCAAGATATACATTAATGGGCCTGACGTGAACGACACGAACCCCGACCTGGCCCAGGCCACCGGGGTCGGCGCACTGACTACGAACACGATCACGCTGCTCAACAACCTCGGCAATAGCCTGACCACCACCATACCGAACCTCGGGAACCGGATCAGCACCTATCGCCAGGGCATCGGCGCGAACATTACGACGAAGCAGTCGTTGATGAGCGGGCTCACGCCACCGCTGACCCAGCAGCAGTATGATGCCCTCGCCCCGCATATTACGGCGGTGGCCTGGGTCGACTACACGACGCTTCATCCGGACTGCATTCAGACGCAGTTCCAGTTGAACAGCCTGCGGGCGGATGACCCCACCCCGTTGTACACTACGATTCCGATATCCTGTGCGGATCCGGCGGGTGGGATGGAGTTCGTCGACGGCGGAGATTCCTCTCTCAAGGACAGCCTCGCGAAGATCTTTCGCGTCAGTGACGACTGCAAGTACTCCTGCGGGTCCGAACGGCTTGTTTCGCACGGGCCGGGCTACTACGCCGCGCACTACACGACATATACCAATACCCAGGAGCAGAACACGAACAGCTCCGCGGCCAACGGGCCCTGCATCCAGCCGCGCGCGCCCGTGAATATCAACACCGCATCCGATCTGGTGCTGAGGGCGCTCCTCACCGGTCTTCGCGGCCGGTACCAGGTGTTCAACGCCTCCACGACGGAGCCCAACGTACACATGGGGCCGGGGCACACTTCCACCTACGAGACGACAATCGATGCCGCGGTGGCTCAAAACATCGCCGCCGCGATCGTGACCGCCAGGAACACCCTCGTCGCCAACCGTGGATTCTCCTTCGCCACATGGTACGACTTCGAGCAGTTCGTCGATTCGCTTACGGACGCCCAGGTCGGTTCCAGCGGCGCCATCGCACAGGCGAGACGCGACATAATCAAAGCGAATTTCAACCCCAACAGCAAGATCAGCAAGTTCAACCCCGACAGGACGCTCGGGAAGCGATTCGCCCAGACCGACAAGGCCGACCTCCTCTACTGGACGACCGAGTTCTGCTTCAACACCGCCGGCTACTTCGAGATCGAATCGATGGGTCGCATACTCGGTCCCGCCGCGCCCGGCGGACTCGCCCCGATCATGGCGGAAAAGAAGGTTATGACGACGATCCGCGTGTACGACATGATCAAGCAGTCCACCCAGGCGCAGTTCTACGTGAACGCAGTGAACAGCTCGCCGACCCAGGTGGCCTTCTTCCCGGAGAGCATGAGCGACAACAGCTCCCCAAGCCAGTCGGCCGCCTATGGTTGGTACACCAGCAACCCGTCTCCGTCCGGTATCCCCAACTACACGATGGCCGCTCACTATGACGGACAGTTTGCCGCGCAAACAATGGACTGCAACGGCGCAAACGGCAACAACTGCTTCCAGGCCCACTACACGACGGACTTCGATTTCTATGCGAACGGTACGAATGACCAGAACGACGCCGCCGGCCCGGCGGAGGAGGGCGTGAGCCTCATAAACACCGCGACGGGCGGGGGCGGCATGGGCGGTCAGAGTGAGCTCTTCCCCGACGGACTCTTCGTTCACGAGACGCGGCGATACCCGACGTACACCGCTACGCAGTGGAAGTACGGTTCCTCGCAGCTCAACTGCATCGACGACTACGTGCGGAATACGCCCGCAAGCGGTAAGATAGCGATGCAGGCGGGCACGGTCGATATGTGGGTCAAGCCGACTTGGTCCGCGAGGGAGTTCCCATGCGCCAACACGACCGACGCGAACGAACCCAATCCGCATGCGCTCGGCTCGCGGACGCTCTTCTCGTTCGGCTACGGGTCCAACGCCTGGC
>JAVHLO010000466.1:1670-2955 GCA_031082105.1 Planctomycetota bacterium | reverse complement strand
CTGGAATACGAAACCCCGCCGTTTGCACAAGGATACCAGCTTTTCCATGTTGTCCATCCGGTCACATTTTCCCAAAAGCAAGTCCTCGGAACTCGGAGCGCGGCACTAACCGGGACAATTCGCCTAATCTCCGAGAAAGCCCAATACAGCGCTAAGTCGTGCTCTTGCTCCTGCTCGTGCTCCTGCTCACTCGCTCAGCTTCAGCGAATGCAGGATAGCGCAGTCCCTACCATCCCCGCGTGAATCGTCGGGGGCCACAGAACCCGCGGAAGACACGTAGGCCGTGCAGCCATGAGCAAGAGCAAGAGCAGGAGCACGAGAACGAAAACATGGTCGGATTCCAGAGCAGGTCAGGCCGGGTTTCCCATTCCGACTTCCGCGCTCCGCACTCCGAGTTACGCGTTCGAGATCTACTTCGGCGGCGCGGTCTTGTTCATCTCTTCGAGCGCGCCCTTCGCGCCCGCGTGGTTCGGTTCGAGCTCGAGCACCTTCTCGAAGGCCTGGCGCGCCTCTCTGGGGTTGTTCTTCTGGAGGTAGATCTGGCCCAGGTTGAAATGCGCGGTCACCGAACTCGGCTCTATCTCGAGCGCCCGCCTGATGGCGCGGATCGCCTCGTCGACCTGGCCCTTGAGCTTGAGGATGACGCCCAGATTGAGATGGGCCTCGACGTAGTTCGGGTTGAGCTCGATCGCCTTCTTGAGGTTCTCCACGGCATCCTCGTATCGGTTGAGCTTGTAGTAGTGTGTTCCGAGGTTGTACAGGCAATCGGCGCTATCGGGCAGGAGTTCCACGAGCGCGCGGAGCTCCTTTGTCGCGAGATCGAGCTTGCCGTCGAGCGTGTAGAGATGTGCGAGCGTGCTGTGGATATCGGGCAGGCCGGGGAGCATCTCGGCGGCCGCGCGGAGGTCTTCGATCGCCTGCTGAGTCTGTTCTCCCTCTCGCGCCGCCTTCATGCCGCGTTCGAAGAGTTCCTTGAACCGCGCGCGGTCGGCCTCGGAAAACTTTGCCGGCTCTATCAGCTCGAACGTCGCGGCCGCCTCTTCAAGCAAGGGCAGGTGCGTCGCCAGCGATTTTTCGTTGCACTTCAAGGCGAGTATGAAGAACTGCTCCTCGCGATGGAACACGATATCCGTGTGGGCCACGGTGTCGATCTTGAGGGTGAACGTGCCTGAGATGCGGAACGTCCCGTTGGGCAGCTTCGTCGCTCCGCCGCCCTTGTAGTCTGCTGTGACTGAGCCGTAAGACCCGGCCAGCGCGGCCGCGAAGGCCTCGGGCTCATCGGACG
>JAVHLO010000466.1:0-1660 GCA_031082105.1 Planctomycetota bacterium | reverse complement strand
GAAGATCGACCTCCTCTATGTCGATCTTCGGCGGGTACCCCGGCTCGCGGAGCCCGATGAAGGTCATGAGCGTGGTCTGCGACTGCTGGGGGAGCCGCCGCCAGCCGAACGGGAACCTGCACCGGAATCCGAGCAGGGGGTCGTGGACGGGCTCGCCGAGCTTCGCGGCGGCCGGCGGGTTCGTTTCACCGGGTTTCTCTTCGCCGGGCTTCACGGGCGGTTTCTCGTCCGGTTTCGCGGGCTGCTTCGGCGGCTTCACTGGCAGGTCTTTGTACTCGATCCGCTCGATGTCGCTTTTCGGAATCGTGATGTTTCCGCCGCTCGAGGTGACCAGCAGGATATCGGTCTCCCGCTCTGTGACCCTGCCCTCGACCTTGCCGCCGTTCTTGAGATAGACGACGTCCGGAAGCGCCGTTGAGACCATCACCGCCACGCAGGCGAGGGTCAGGATTGCGGCGCGCAGCGGACTTGCGGTTGCTCTTGTGTCTTGCATGGGGTAATAATAGCAGAAGATCACCCGGCGTGCAAGAAAACGTCAACATGCTGACACATGTCATTCGCGCGAAGAGACAACTCTCCGTCATTCCGGCGAAAGCGGGAATCCAGCGCATCGTCCTTGCCGTGTCGCGTCTGTGGATTCCCGCTTGCGCGGGAATGACATGTCCTTTCATTCTTGCGGGAATGGCATGTCTTTCCGCTTGCGCGGGTCTGACAGTTCATCCGTGCTGCGCAGATCAACTGTGATGTTCTCAAACTGTGTCAGGCGTGGTCGCGGGCGGACTTCAGCGCGGCGCGCATCGCATTGAAAAAGGAAATGTAGCTCTCCTGGCGGTAGTCGGGGAATGTCCACGGCCATGGGTGGAATGTGCCCTTGCCGTACTTCAACGTCACCTCGGCATAGATGCCGTCGCGGAGATAGATGCGGTGCGAGAAATCCTTGGCAGTGGCGAGCACGACCTTGGCCTGCGTGACATAGCCGGGGTCGAGGTTGATGCGCCGACCGGTGACCGGTCGGGCTGTGCATGTCGCGTCGATCCCGTCAGCCGTGTCATGTGGGACGGGGGCTTGTCCCACGGCGCAGACTGCCGCATGCGGCCCCGCTCGCCCGTCCGCAAGGGGCCGCCATGCAGGTGGTTCACCGGCATAACGCGCCTCCAGTCCATTGGTCCAGAGCTTCAGTTCCGGCAGTTCCTCCGGGCTGATGAGTCGCGAGAAGGAAAGGAACTTCCTCTTGAGGCTACGCCCCATCTCGGGTTCGTAGTAATCCGTGAAATCGAAGTCGAGCAGGGGGCTCTCATGGTCGATCTCACCAAGCTGCTCGCACAGGATCGGCCGCACTTCATCGATGAGCGCCGTCGCGCTCGTGATGATGCCCACGAACGGCTTGACAGGCAGGTGTGGTGAAGGTCGGGACATGAAGAAGGGGATCAGGGAATCAGGCTTCTGGCTTACGCGTCCTGCGTTCCACTTTGTGCCTTCTGTCTTCTACCGGCCGATCCGTCCCGCAGCAGACTGGCGAGTCTACAGAAACACCGTCCCGTTGATCGCGAGCTTGAACTCGCAGCCGAGCATCTTCGCTGCGCGACGGCAATGCAGCATGCGCGAAAGGAATATCTCGAAGTACTCCATGACGTTGGAGATCTTCGTGTCGATCGAGAGC
>JAVHLO010000465.1 GCA_031082105.1 Planctomycetota bacterium | reverse complement strand
CTGCGCAACAGTACCGAGTTCAAGAGCGAGGATGACCGCAACAGCACAAAGGCCCGGCTTGACGCGGCCATCACGCGCCTCGAGAGCGAGGTCGACAAGAGACGGAAGGAGAAGCTGGCGGAGATGAAGGTCCTGGAGAAGAAGCGCGACAAGTTGGTCGAGAAGCAGAAGAAACTGGCCGACAAGATCGCCGACGAATCCGACGTGATCAAAGCGCGCAAGTTCTTCTTCAAGCTCGCCGTGGTACGCGGGCAGGAAGAGGTCTACTGCCAGGAGACGGCTTCCGCGACAGCGGCAGGCGACCTGTATCACAAGATGAAGACGAACAATTTGATTCTCATGGTCCTCTTCGGCTTCCTCGTCCTCTTCTTCATCTCCCGCGCCCGGCGTGACCAGGGGCTGTACCTGCGGCGCATCGCGGGGCTCGAGGCGGTCGACGAGGCGATCGGCCGCGCCACCGAGATGGGCAGGCCGGTCCTCTTCGTGCACGGGCTGCTCGGAATGGACTCCATATCGACCATCGCGTCGGTCAACATCCTCTCAAAGATCGCTGGGAAGATCGCCGAGTACGAGTCGCGACTGCTCGTCCCCAACTACGACCCGATCGTCATGTCCGTCTGCCAGGAGGTCGTCAAGGAGGCCTATCTGAAGGCCGGACGCCCCGACTCGTACCGGCAGGACAATGTTTTCTATGTCACCAACGACCAGTTCAGCTACGTATCGACCATCGAAGGGATAATGATGCGCGAGAAGCCGGCGGCGAACTTCTTCATGGGCTATTTCTACGCGGAGGCGTTGCTCCTCGCGGAGACGGGTTCGATGACCGGCGCGATCCAGATCGCAGGCACGGATTCGTACACGCAGTTGCCGTTCTTCATCCCGACCTGCGACTACACGCTGATGGGCGAGGAACTCTACGCGGCGAGCGCGTACCTGTCGCGCGAACCGCTCCTGCTTGGCAGCATAAAAGGTCAAGACTATCTCAAGCTGCTTCTTATGATCCTGATCGTGCTCGGATTCGTGCTGGTGCAGGGATTGGTGGGCTGGGACATAGTCAACTGGTTCAAGCCGTTCTGACGATTCTGGATTTTGGATTGCGGATTTTCGAATTCCAGAATCCAAAATCTGAAATCCAAAATCGAAGACGGGTGTTTTCCGCGTTCGGAGAGATGTAGATGGTCTTCTGGAAGCGCACATTCCCGCTCGTCATCGCGTTCGTGATGGGCATCGTCATGATGGTGAGGTACTTTGTTCCTCACCAGAGATCGGAGGACCTGTACACGCTGATGTCCGACTGGTTGATCATCATCGCCGGTTTCGCGTTCTTCATCGGCATGTTCAACCTCCTCGGCGCGCATTTCGCCAAGGTCCGCCGGGGCGTCCCCGGTTGGGGCTACAGTACCGTAGTCATCCTTGCCGCGGCGGCGACGATATTCCTCGGGCTCATGCGCGACATTGAATATTCCATCTCGAGTCTCATCGGCACGGAGATCAACTTCATCTCTTCGATGGGCGTCTGGGAGAACATCGAGGGCGGCAGCCCGTTCGACTGGGTATACCAGTATTTCCAGGTGCCGCTCAGCGCCACGGTGTTCTCGATCCTGGCGTTCTTCATCGTGTCGGCCGCCTACCGTACGTTCCGCGCGCGATCCACGGAGGCGACCATTCTCCTCATCACGGCCATGATCGTCATGATCGGACGCGTGCCGATCGGGTCGCTCATCTGGAGCGGAATTCCCGACTTCCAGGAGTGGATCATGGCCGTGCCGAACCTGGCGGCCAAACGCGGCATCCTGATAGGTGTGTGCCTGGGTTCCGTTGCGACCTCGCTGCGGATAATATTCGGAATAGAACGCGCGTATCTGGGCGGAGCGGAGTAGTTGACTTCGGTGAGAGAGACGCCTTTTCGACGCACTGACCATGTTACAGAGGAAACCATGTTGAACAAGTTGATGTCAATCGACCGCCGGATCATCTTCCTGCTTGTTGCGGTGGCGGCAGCGATCCCCATGTTCATGGCCTTCAAGCTGCCGATCGTGCCGTCTCCCTCGGTTCTGAACGTGTACGACACCGTCGAGAAGCTGCCGCCGGGCTCTCCCGTGCTCATCTCGTTCGACTTCGACCCGGCCTCGGAGGCGGAGTTGTACCCGATGAGCCTGGCGGTGCTGCATCACTGCTTCACAAAAGGGCACCGGGTGTACGTCATGGCCCTGTGGCCCGGCGCGTTCGGTCTGATCGAAAACGCGATAAAAGAGACCGCCGGCGCGATGGGCAAGAAATCCGGCGAGGACTATGTGGTCTTTCCATACAACCCCGGCTACACGAGCGTGATAATCGGGCTGGGCCAGGACCTGCTGCAGACGTTCCCGAAGGACGCGTACGGTCGCGAGACCGCCTCGATGCCTGCGCTGGCGGGCGTCAAGAGTCTGCGCGATATGAAGTATGTGGTGAGCATCGCTGCGGGCAGCACGGTCGAGGCGTGGATAGTGTACGGCCGGGAGAAGTCCAAGTTCGTTTTCGGCGCAGGTTGCACCGGCGTCATGGCCCCGGACTGCTATCCATTCCTCGGGACCGGGCAGCTCAACGGACTGCTCGCCGGACTCAAGGGCGCGGCGGACTACGAGCACCTCGTCGGCCGGCCGGGGAGGGGGATCGAGGGGATGCGCCCGCAGTCGGTCGTCCACATTCTGGTAATTCTGCTGATCCTGCTCGGGAACACGGCTTACCTGCTTTCGCGACGCGCAAAGAAGCCGGCGTAAGTCCCCCTTAGCAGAGGGGGATTCAGGGGGTTGCTGCGCCAGAGGAATACTATTGCGTCGGCAATGAAGATACCGTCAAGAGATGACATGAATACAACCCCCTCGCCCCCTTTTCCAAGGGGGAATGACTGGCGGGAGTCCCCCCTGGCAAAGGGGCCCCGACTGCGGTCGGGATCGCGGCTGCGGCCTTGAGATTCAGG
>JAVHLO010000464.1 GCA_031082105.1 Planctomycetota bacterium | reverse complement strand
CTCCAAAGCATCGGCCGTCCCTATTTCATCGCCTTGACGGCGATGTCTTTTCTGTAGTGCATTCCGTCGAACGATATCATGGAAACGGCCTTGTACACTTCATCCCGCGCGGCGGCGATGGTCTGGCCGAGCCCGGTGACGCCGAGCACGCGGCCGCCGGAGGTCACGGTCTTGTCGCCGGACCTGGTCGTGCCTGCATGAAAGACCGCCACGTTACTCGAGGCGGCGACCTCTGTGAGCCCGAGTATCTGCTTCCCCTTCTCATACTTGCCCGGGTAGCCGCCGGAGGCGAGCACGACGCAGACCGCGGCCCGCCGGTCCCATTCGAGTTCGCAGGCTTCGAGCTTGCCGTCGATCGTAGCCTCCAGGAGGGGGATGATGTCGCTCTTCAACCGCATTATGATCGGCTGCGTCTCGGGGTCGCCGAATCGCACATTGAACTCCAGCACTTTGGGTCCTTGACGCGTGAGCATGATCCCCGCGTACAGTACGCCCTTGTACGTCCGGTCTTCCTTGCGCATGGCGTGCACGGTCGGGACGAGGATCTCCGCGATGACGCGTTTCATGTCGGCCTCGGAGAGGGCCGGCACGGGCGAATATGCGCCCATTCCGCCGGTGTTCGGCCCCTTGTCGCCGTCGAGGGCACGCTTGTGGTCCTGCGCGGCCTCGAGTACGAGCAGGTTCCGGCCGTCGACGCACGCGAGCACGGAGGCCTCTTCTCCGACGAGGTGGTCCTCGATGACGATCTTGTCGCCCGCGCTTCCGAATATCTTCTTTTCGAGCATGCCTGACGCCACGTACACGGCGTCCTCGTACGTGTTACATATGCTGACGCCTTTCCCCGCGGCGAGTCCGTCGGCCTTGATGACGACGGGGAACGCGACGGAACGCAGGTAGTCTGCTGCGGCGTCCGCGCTGGTGACCACGCGGAACCCGGCGGTCGGGATGGCATGCTTGCGCAACAGCGACTTGCAGAACACCTTGCTCCCTTCGAGCTCCGCGGCGTTGGACCGCGGGCCGAATATGCGCATTCGGGCCTCTTCGAACTTGTCCACCAGACCCGCGGTGAGCGGTGCCTCGGGTCCGACGACGGTCAGGTCCACCTTCTCGGATCGGGCGAGGTCGAACAGCCCTTTGATGTCATCGGACGACACTTCCACACAGCGCGCGATGGAGGCGATACCCGCGTTGCCGGGCGCGGCCAGCAACTCCGTGACACGCGGGCTCTGCTTGATCTTCCATACGAGCGCGTGCTCGCGGCCGCCTGAACCGACTACGAGGACTTTCATTCTTCAGCTTCCTTTCCGACCGCTAAACCCGACGGCGCACCCGTTCACCAGGCGCGCCGCAACGAAACCATAGATTGCACAGACTTTCGATGACATGTGCAAGAGGTCGCGAGGCGACAGAAACCCGATCCGTGGAATCCGTGAAATCTGCGGGTACCACGCAACGCTGAACGGGCCGGGATGTCGGCCTACTCCGGGTTACGTTGTTTGTCAAGCACGTAGTGCCACAAAGGAAAGTTGTAGCCGAGATCGATGCCCGTGATCTTCTTCAGCGCGCGCCGGAGCGCCGCACGCTCCTGTTCCACCGATACGACCGGTCCGCTCGCCCGCGGTTGCGGCGTATCCAGGTCGACGATTACCTTCTCGTCGATCCTTCTGTCCGCGTTCGTGACCGGTCCGGTCTTACGTACGAGTTCCTGCGCACGGATGACCTCCGCGTACTGGTTGTCGCTTTCGATGATGGTTGCGCCGGGCCTGAACGTCGCCTCGAGGGCGCTCAACAGCTGGTCCGTGGCCCGCTTGTCGCCCTTCTGTTCAAGCAACAGGGCCGCCCTGTACCTGACCATGCTCTCCTGTTCGCGCAGGCCCCGGATGAGGATCGGGACGGGATCGCCCTCCTTCATGCGGAGAAGTCCTGCAAGGGCGAGCTGGGACAGCGGTTCCTGTTCGAACATGTACGCCTCAACGAGCACCGGCACGGCCCTTCGGTCGCCTATCGCCGACAGCTCGGAGATCACGTACTGCCTCACTGCGGGGTTCTTCGTGTAAAGCGCGTTGATGAGCGCGCGGAGCTTGAATCTGGGTTCGATATTGGCCAGCGCAATCCTGCATTCTTCACACGCGACCAGGTCGGGCGTGTCCATCCTCTTCAGGAGCTCCTCCGCCCTGGCCATCGTGCGCTTGTCGATTTCCTTACCGGTCTTGAGTGCCTCTGTGAGGTCGCGTTCCTCCGGCGTGACCCATTGACCTTCGTACATGACGAAGCCGAGGGCCCTGTAGTGTTCCTCGATCGTTGTCCACTTGCCCTCGTGCTTGATGTACCCCAGTTCCGCCCTGGCGAACGCGTTCTCCGGGTCGACCGTGAGAATGTGTTCCGCAACCTTGCGGAGCTGGCTCTTAAGCCTCTTCTCCTTGCAGAAGAAACCGAGCTTCTGCCAGCCCGACACATCTTTGGGATCGAGGGCTGCGGCGCGTTCCGCATACTCGTCGGCCGGCAGCTTGCGCCTCTCGATGCGGATGACCATGCCGCGCGGGAAGGTCAGCGCGCCATGCTCGACCTCGATCCGTACGGAGTCGTCCGTCTCGATGACCTTACCCTCGATCACCCGGCCGTCGGAGAGTTCCAGAATGTCACCGAAGAGGGGGAGCGAGAAAGCGGCCAGAGCAGCTAGAACGAGAGCGGCACGCGCGACGAAGCGACGTCGAGCATACAGCTCTCTCTCCGGCGGCTCGTGTCGGTCTCGCATCATCCGTATGTCCTCAGTCGCATCGTCCGTGGTTGAACGGCACTCCGCTGCGGCTGCGTTCCTTACCACACAACGAGGCGGCGTTTCGTGTACCGGGGGTCCCATTGGTGTTTGTAGAGCCAATGCAACTATCTCTGGATTCCCGCTTTTCCGCCACGGCGGATCCGCTGCGGCGGACGCGGGAATGACAAGAGAGGGTCTCTTCGGC
>JAVHLO010000463.1 GCA_031082105.1 Planctomycetota bacterium | reverse complement strand
GGGGGTTGTTTCTCCAAACCACGCGGCCGTGAACTGAAGGACGTCTTGAAAGGACAACCATGAACAGACATGCAAAGTATGTTGCGCTGGCGAAAAAACTGGGCGCGGCACACGCCAAGGTCATCCGCGCGCGGGACATCGTGGTCGATTCACGCGCGCTCTTAAAATGCCAGTTCGGCTGTGACGGATACTGGAACAACTGGACCTGCCCGTCAGTGCCGGGCTCGCTCAGGCCCTGGGAGTTCGAGCGGATACTGAACCGCTACCGCTACGCCCTGCTGATCCACTGCGCAGACAAGCGCACATCCCAGCGCGTGTCGTTCGAGATCGAGCGGCAAGCGTTCGTGGACGGGAACTACTTCGCGTTCAGCATGGCGGACTGCGGCACGTGCAAGAAATGTGCGCGCCCGCGCGAGTGCAGGAACCGCAAGGTTGCGCGGCCGGCCATGCAGGGGCTCGGTATCGATGTCTTCGCCACCGCGCGCAAACAGCGGTTGCCCATCGCAACGCTCAAGGACCGCGAACAGCCGCAGAACTGGTACAGCCTCGTGCTGATCGACTAGCTTTACTCTACTGCCATAATGTCAAACGGAATTTGACATTTTCTCGAATGCAGAGTTGGCCACGAAAAGGCACAAAAAGCGCAAAACAGTGAGGTACCCTGAAGTCCAGAATGGACACTGTTGACTCATTGCCGAAATGGTCTGTCCCTCTCCGTGCCTCCGTGTCTCTGTGGCCATTTTTGGAGTGCAGACGATGACGAGATTCTCGATCACAATCGTTGCCGTATTCTTCATGGCTGCCGCGGCCTTCGCCCAGCAGGGCGCGCCGCCGATCTCGCGTGAGCAGTACGACGCGACGCCGAAATGGCAGCCTGAGCGCCAGGCCACGAGCGACATGCCGCGTATCGACCTCCGTGGCTACATGCCCGCCATCGGCAACCAGATCCCGCAGAATAGCTGCACCGCCTGGGCCACCGCCTACGCGGCCAAGTCCTACCTCGAAGTGATCGACCAGGGGTGGACGCCCGACCGCGCCGACCGAGTCTTCTCTCCGGCGTTCGTCTACAACAGGCTGAACGCGGGAAAGAACCTGGGCGTACCGATAGTCAACGCGCTCGAGCTCCTCAAGAAGGAAGGGTGCGCGACGTGGGCGACGATGCCGTACGATCCCCGGGATTTCACGAAGCAGCCGTCACGCGACGCGATCGCGGAGGCCGCGAAGTTCCGCTGCCTCGGCTACCAGCACCTCTCCGACGGACCCAGCGTGCGCAAAGCGCTTCAGCAAGGGCACGTCGTAATACTCAATTTCCGGACAGATCCGGAGTTCAGATCCGGCAAGTACAAGATCTTCACGAAGGAAGAGAAGAAGCGCGGCGATGCGCTCCGCCCGGCAGGCACGGTCGACGACTACCATGCCGTCTGCGTGGTAGGCTACGACGATGTCCGCCAGGCGTTTCTCATCATGAACTCATGGGGACAGGATTGGGGACAGAGCGGATGCTGCTGGGTCAGCTACGACCTGATGAGATCGGTTTTCCCGCACCCGGACAACTTCGCACAGGAGGCGTGGGTGCTGCTGGACATCAAGCAGAGATTCACGACGACGGGCGACCCCGTCGCAACGGATTCGAAGGAGATCGGGACACAGGGGTACTTTTCCTACTGCGGCTACCAGGGCAACGCGCCGTTGTGGTCGTGGACGGCCTACATCGACGCGCAGCAGCAGACGCTGGCGAACGTCGACAGGGTCGTGTGGTCCATTCCGGACGGCCTGGGCGGGGCGACGCCGTTCGAGAACCGCGACATCTACTCGGCGTTCGGGGTCGCGTGGACCGCAAGCGGCTCGGGCGTGCTCGAGGTTGCGGCGCGCGTCTTCTTCAAGGACAACACCACTAAGGACCTGACGTACAGGTTCAACTTCCCGGCCCCATCGCGCAATCTCAGCCTCATAATGACAGACCGCTACCTGGGCAGGTCAGGCGATCAACCATTCTGGGAATGGACCCTGTCCATCGACGGCGGGCTGATCGACCTGGGCGATATCAGACAGGTGACGTACCATCTCCATCCGAGTTTTCCGAACCCGGATCTCGTCGTCAATGGGACCGCGGAGAACGGCTTCGCGTTCACGACGTCGGGCTGGGGGTCGTTCAAGGTCGGAGCGACGGTGCTCTTCCTCGACGGCGCGACGCAGGAGTTGTCGCTGAACATGCAGTTCAAAGATCCGATCCGCGACACGCTGAGCCTGACGAACATTTCCAGCCCGATGGGCGCCGACAGTTCCGGGCAGACCTACTATTCGTGGACTGCGTACGTGGACGGTCCGCTCCATCTCCTGCGGCAGATCAGCGCGGTGCGGTATTTTCTGCATCCGACCTTTTCGCCTAACGTGCGGGACGTGACGTACGGGGCGGAGTACGGTTTTCCTCTCTCGACGTACGGGTGGGGCCGGTTCGAGCTGAAGGCGACGGTCTATTTCCAGAACGGCGCGACGCAGGACCTGAGCCACCGACTCGATTTTTCGCATGTGACCCCGCGCGAGACGCCGGAGAAGAAGTAGCGGTAGAAGGCGCGCCTCTTGGAGGCCGGCACCTGGAAGCGCCGGCATCTGGGAACGCCCGCATCTGGGAGCGCCGGCATTCTTGCCGGCAGTGTCCCCAGGCGAGGCGTCCCTGCCGCGCTGCGCAGTCCCTCCGTCATTCCCGCGAAAGCGGGAATCCAGTCCTCAATCTCACGCACCGGGCGGCCGCGTCCGGGAGCGCCGGCATCCCTGCCGGCCGTCTTCGTCCAATTCTCTCGGAGATTCACACCCCATGCCGGTTCCCGCCGCCAGGGACGGCTGTGGTCCCGGATGAACTCTCGCGGCAGTTGAAGGACGCAACAGGGGCTTCACGAGACTTGGACGAGAGAGAACAGGGCTTCTCGCGGAATGCCGGTCGCGCTTGTGGTACAGATGGGATGCGCTGTTGTG
>JAVHLO010000462.1:1343-2984 GCA_031082105.1 Planctomycetota bacterium | reverse complement strand
CTCCTGTGCGGGAGTCGCGCGACATTCCCGGCCCTCGCGATCTCCCGAGGCCGGCCGTTTTCGCCCTTCGATTCTGCGGTTCCTGGCGGCCTCAAAGAGCGCCTGCGGTACGATGGGCTCGTGCTTGCCGGCATGACCCTCGCCGGCGAATTTCACGACGCCGGTATACGTTTCGTTCGAAAGCATGAACGCGATGCTCGAACGGCTCCAGCTTCGGCCGTCGGCGTTCCGCTTGCCCTCGGCCTCGAGCCTGTTGCGCACCTTGTCGATGCTGCCGGACGAAACGTATTCTTCGAATATCCATCTGACTGTCGCCGCTTCCTGTTCTTCTCTGACGAGCACGGTGTGCCCTTCGTGCGGATCGAACCGGCGCCTGTACCCGAACGGGGTGACCCCGCCCTGGTGCCATCCGGCCTCGGCGCTGGTCTTCTTGCCGAAGTAGATCTTCGTCGTCTTTGGGTCTCTTGCGCTCGAGGCCATCGGGTAGGTTCTGCTTTGGGGCCTCTCGTGTTGGATGGCCTCATCGACCCACATGCAGCTATCACGTCCGACGTGAACGAAAGATGGCTTCGTGCTGCCGATGCTGGGGTCGATTGCTGTCGCGTCTTCGCGTTCGTCAGGTGTCGTCTCGCGTTCCATAACTCTCTATCCCTAATTGCGTTAGACCCGAACCAGTCTTTTTCTCTCTCCTATCGTTCCAATCTTATATCGGCAGATTGTCCAAGATACTTTAGCGATTGTCCAGAATATTCAATAATTTTGGACAACGCGCTGTTGTGAAAGGAAAGGCCTGCCTCATCCAGCTCGGGACGCACCGTTCCGTTCGCCCTCATATTCTTGCTCGTGCTCCTCCTCGTGCTCGTGCTCATCCCTCACCACGCGATCCCCGCTCCTCGCCACAGAGTCCCGGCCTGCTCCGCTCATGGGCCTCGAACGAAACGATCGTTCGTAGTAGCGACCGCCCGTCGAGTCACGTGGGGCAAGGCCGCCACGTACTCGGCATAGAACGCAGGCGGGGAATCGGGCGGCTACCCGCTGTCCGGCTATGGCGAGGACGACATCGCAAACTGGTGGGGACACTGATGCGCCCGGCTCGTGTACATGGGACCCCAGGACTCCGCCTCCACAGGGGCGGGACTGGGATTCAAGATACTGACAACCTGGAAACCGCCAAGACGCCGCGGAACCCAAGAGAACGCCAGGATTCCCGCGAGCCTCTAGCGTGTCCGGCCATTGATTCATCCGGCGGAAAAAGAACAGGGACCAAACGAGACTCGCACGAGATCGGACGTCCCGCTGTCTCGTCAGAGTCTCTTAGAGTCCCTGTTCGAGAATTCGCCTGGATCTTGTCTATTCGATGTCCCTGGCGTTCTTGGTGCTCTTGGCGTTCTGGCGGATCCCGGAATTGAAAGCCGACTTCGCCGGCTCGCCGTGCCCGCGAATCTCGATTAACTCCGATACCTCGACCCGTCCGGGCATCTTTTTCAACAAAAGGCCGGACACAGGGCAAAGGAGATTCCGAACTGAGTTCGGAATGACAGGCTGTCCATGCTCTCACGAAATCCTAGTCGCTGTCGAGGGCGCGGGCGATGATATCGAACGCCGCGCGGGGTCGCGCGACGGCGAGGGCGTTGCTGCGCA
>JAVHLO010000462.1:0-1333 GCA_031082105.1 Planctomycetota bacterium | reverse complement strand
GTCTCCTTCGAACGCAGCAGCTTCTCGCGCTTGAAGGCGAGTACGGAGACGTCCTTTGCGAGCAGGGCCGCGCCGTTCTCGAGGAGATAGTTGCAGTTGGCGACCTCCTGGCCGGGAATGGGCGCGAAGACGATCATCGGCAGGCCGAGGGCGAGCGACTCGGAAACGGTCAGCCCGCCGCTCTTCGTGATGGAGAGATCCGCCGCGGCCATCAGCTCGTGCATGTTCTGTACGAACCCGAAGACCGTGACGCGGCCGGGGCGGCGGGCCGCGGTCTTCTCGAGGCCCGCGCGCAGCTCCTGGTTCTTGCCGGCTACGGCGAGGATGCGGAACTCCGCGTCCAGTTCGAGCAGCGATTCGAGTGTCCTGTTCACGTTACCGACCCCGAACCCGCCGGAGAGGAGCAGCACGACATTCTCATCCCGGCCGATCCCCAATCCGTCCCGTACACGCGCCCGGGCCGGCGAGAACAGCGCCGCGTCCGACCGCACTCCCGCGCCGGGGCGTCGAGCGCGCGGCCGTTTCTCGCGCGATGCGACGGGGCTCAATTCCTCGAAGATCGGAAGCACCGGGATGCCCGTGACGTGTATTCGATCGGCGGGCACACGACGGGCTTGGAGCTGGTGCCTTACCTCGTCGCTCGGGACGAAGTAAGCCGACGTTCGTTCGTGGACGCAATATGAATGCACGTCGTAGTCGGTCAGAACCATTGAGACCGGCGGCAGCTTGACGCCTTTTCGCCCCGGCAGCAGTCCGCGCAGAAACCCCGGGCCTTTCGCGTCGCCGGTCTGAGCTGCGGACTGGAGGACATTGGCCGGCAGGAAATGCGTGCAGATGATCGCGTCCGGGCCGAAGTCGCTCACTAGCGCGAGGAGTTTCCGCGAATTCAGCCGGTCAAAGAATTTCAGGATCTTGGCCGACCTGCTGTTGGCAGGCGTGCGGTCCGTGTAGTCATAAAGGTACCCCCACAGTTCCGGCGCGCGGTTCACTGCGACGAGGTACGATGCGCCGTAGTATTGCCTGACGAGCGCGGGCATCAAGTCGAGCGCGTCACGGGAGAGGACTTCGATCTCGGGATGCGAATTGTGCGCGGCCTGGACTAGCGCCTCGGCGGCGCGTATGTGGCCCGCCCCGGCGGACGTGTACAGAATGAGCAGACGCTTCTTCATGGGTACTCTCCTGGAAAACGTGCCAAGGTTCACGACGCGCAAATCCCTGTCATTCCCGCTCTCGCGGGAATGACAAAGAGGCACGCCGGCGTCACCGGAATGTCGTCCGTTTCTCGGTTTTTTCGTTCTTCCGTTCTCCAGTTCTTCCGTTCGCAAGTCGTGCG
>JAVHLO010000461.1 GCA_031082105.1 Planctomycetota bacterium | reverse complement strand
GATGTCGTCTGTCATGATGCGCAGAATGGCCGGCCCGACCTCATAGCGCGCGATGCTCTCCTCGATGCGGTCGCGGGCCTCGATGCTCGAAACCAGCACGCTGCTGATGATCGTCATCGCTGTGGCCAGGATCGCGATCGTCAGGAGCACCTCGACCAGGGTGAACGCGCGCTCACCCGTCGGGATTTCGGAGTTCGGATTCCGGATTTCGGCTTTAGTGCCGGACATCTCTGGTCCTTTCTCCGGTGATACAATACTGTTTCTGCTGGGGGCTGCCCGCGTCGCCAAGCGCGCAGAAATAGTATTGTGTCCCTGGATTATTCGCCGCGCTCGTCGGCCTTTTTCAGCATGTAGGTCGCGAGCGTGATCTTCGCATCCTCGGCGTGGGTGGGGTACACCACGGTAACGGTCACCCTGAATATCTCCACGGGTTCCAGTTCCTGTTCCTCGCTCTCGTTCGTCTGCATCTCCTGGAGCACGACCTCGCTCGTCCACGAGAAGCCGGGGTACTCCTCGAAATCGCCGCCGTCGGAGCCCTCGACTGGGTCCTCCTCCGTGGCCTCGAACTCGCCCATCTTCTCCGTGGAGAGCGCCCAGGCGATGCGGCTGTTCTGGGCAAACGTGGCCTCGGCAATCGAGTTGTTGTGGATGCCGATGATCGTGACCAGCGCCATGCCGAGTACGGCGATGGTCAGAAGCACCTCGAGAAGCGTGAAGCCGGCCCGGGGACCGTGGGATGAGCGCCGCCGCCGCCCGGCGGTTCTTGCCACGTCGTACGCCGGTCTGTTGTCCAACATATGTAGTCGATGCGCCATACAATCTCGGCAGCAAGCAGCGGGAAGTGAGTAGCGAGGCAAAGCGTGGACGCCGCCTCACTCGCTACTCGCTGCTCACTACTCGCTACTTCGCCTAGTCTCCCTCGTCCGTCTCGAACTGCGAAAGGGCCTTGTACTTGTCGTAGTATGACACGAAACCCGTCAGCGAGTTCACTTCGATCGTCATCTCGGCGGTCTCGTCCCCGCCCATCTCGCCGAGGATATGCACTGCGTGCGGCGTGACGTTGCCGTAGGGCGTGACTTCGATGAGTATCTCGTCCGCCCTGCTGGGGCTCGATTCGCCCTTGTCGATGTCGACGAATTTCACGCCTTCGGGGAGCCTGCGGATCAGGATGTCCTCGTCCTTCTGTTCTTCCTCCAGGGCGAGAAGCGTCCCGACCTCTCGCGGCGGCGCGGGGATGCGGACGAAATACTTCCCGCCGGGCACGTCGTAGACGATGAAGAGTTTCCGCTTCTGGCCGATGGCGTTGCTGCGCGCGATCCGGACGAGTCCCCCGATATCCCGCGCCCCGGCGCGGAGTCTCGTGGTCGGGGTGAGGTTGTCGAGCGTGATGACCACCGCGAGCACGATGATGCACATGATGAGCCCGACCATCGTTATCTCGATGAGCGTGAATCCGGCGCGCGAAGCGCGGCCCGGCCGGGCCAGGCGCACCGGTCGCGTAGAGATCGACTTCCGATGGATTGCGCGCCCGCTTCTCACTTCTGGGCCTCTTCGTAGTTGGTGATATCCGCGTTGACGCCCTCACCGCCCTGTGCCATGTCCGCGCCCCAGCAGTAGATTTCGAACGGGCGCCCGCCGGAGCCCGGCACGCGCAGGACGTATTCGCCGCCCCATGGGTCCTTCGGCACCGTCTTCACGTAGCCGCCTTCGGGCCAGACCTTGGCGTCCGGCGGACGGTTCATCAGTTCTGCGAGCGTGCCCGGGAACCTGCCGTTCTGCATCTTGAAGAGCTGCACAGCGGTGTCGAGCTGCGCGATGTGACCCTTCGCGGCGGCGATCCGCGCCTGGTCGCTCTGGCCGGCGACGTACGTGATCAGCACCGTCGCCATGATGCCGATGATGACGATGACGACCATCATTTCGACCAGAGTGAAGCCGGGGAGCCGGGCGCGCCGGCGGTCAAGCATGCTGTCCATTGCACTGATTCGTCTCATCTGGAACACCTCAAACCATGCTGCCACAGGAAACTCTGCAGGGAGACAACGTCCCTTCACGTCCTTCTCAGCACCAAGACACAAAGACATGAAGTTCACAAGACCGTCCGGACTACATATGCCGGGTCGGCGATCAGCTTGGTCATCTCTTCTTCTCGTGGGGGAAAGAGGCGGAACATCCGCTCTTAGTCCTTTTATGTCTTTGGGCCTTTGTGCTGAAACAGCGCACACATCAGCTTCTTTTTTCCGTTTCTTGTACCTTTCTGTGGCTATCGGACTTTCAAGAGGTTGCCTGTACAATTCACTTGGTCCGGCTAGTTGATCTTGCTCATCTGGAGGATCGGCAGGAGGACGGCGAGCACGACGAAGCCGACGACCGCGGCCATGGCGACGACCATGACCGGCTCCAGGAGCGTGACCATTCTCTGTGCGGAGAGTTCGATCTCCTCGTCATAGCTCTCCGAGATCCGACGCAGCAGCTCTTCGAGCCGTCCGCTCTCCTCGCCGATGGCCACCATGTAGCTCAGTACAGGCGGGAAGATCTTGCTCTTCTTCAGCGGCGTTGAGATATCGGCCCCGCCGAGCACCTTGACGCCGACCTCATCGATCGTCCGCGCCAGGACCATGTTGTCGACGACATCGCGCACGATCTTCAACGCTTCGAGCGCCGGGATTCCGCTCTCCAGCAGGGTCGCAAACGTCGATGCGAACCGCGAGATGGCCTGTTTCTTGAAGAACTGACCGAGTATCGGCAGCCGGATCTTCATGCTATCGTAGGTAAACCGCCCCTGTTCGGTAGAGACCATGAGCCTTCCGAGCGCGTATGCGAACGCCATAAGCCCGATGATCAGCCACCAGAAATCCTGGACGAATCGCGACACGGCCAGGAGCATCTGGGTGGGCAGCGGCAGGACGCGTTTCTGCTGCTCGAGGATCACCATGATCTTGGGCACGACATAGCCGAGCAGGAACGAGACGACACCGACACCG